>JBEIFU010000082.1:0-10257 GCA_040382295.1 Alphaproteobacteria bacterium | reverse complement strand
ATTGCATGAACTGCCCTGAATTGCAGCCTGAAACTGCCAATTCCGGGCGGCTGACCTGCCCGCTCATGGTTAAACCGGAAACGCCGGTCGACACTGGCCGGCGACAAGGTGCTAGACTGGCGGCTTCATCCACCAAGCAGACACAGGAATGCGTAACCCCAAACCCCTGAATATCGCGCATCGCGGTGGTGCTGGCCTCAGACCCGAGAACACCATTGCTGCCTTTGCCCATGCGCTGGATATCGGCGTCGACGGGTTCGAACTGGATGTTCACGTTGCCAAGGACGGCACGGTCGTTGTTTTTCATGACGACGCCCTGAAACCGGAGATCGTGCGCGATGCGGATGGGCGCTGGCTGTCCGAGACGGGGCCCCTGATCAAGGACCTTCCCTATGCGGCGCTGCAGACTTACGACGTTGGGCGTCCTAATGCAGAGACCCGCTATGGCAAACAGCACCCCGAGCTGGCGCCGCAGGATGGCGAGCGCATCCCACGACTTGCAGATGTGATTCACCTTATCCGGCGTGCCGGGGGCAGCGAGCGGATCTGGATCGAGCTCAAAACAAACTTCATGGACCGCAGCAAGACAGGCTCGCCCGAGGCCATGGCGGAGGCCGTGATCCGGGTGCTGAAGCGCGAGAAGTTCCTTGAGCAGGCGGTCCTTGTGGGGTTCGACTGGCCGGCCCTGATCGCGGCCAAGACGCTGGAGCCTTCGGTCGAGTGCTGGTTCACGACGCTGCCACAGACCTGGTTCACCATGCCGGAGCCTCCAGCCGCGCACTGGCCTCCGCCCCGGGCCGAACTGGAGCGCCTGAGGGCGCTGGAGGCCAGCGACGCCCCGTGGACGGGAGGCTTTGACAGGCCCCGCCACGGCTCTGTCATCAAGGCAGCCAAGGCAGCTGGTGCCGATGGCTGGTTTCCCTTCTTTGGTGACATTAACCGTGCCAGCGTCACGCAGGCCCGTGATGCCGGACTGAAAGTAGGGGCTTGGACGGTCGATGCGCCGGATGAGCTGGCGCGCCTTGTCGACCTTGGGCTTGACGGGATCTGCACGGATCGCCCGGACAGGCTTGCCAGCCTTCTGAAGCAGGTGTGACGGACTTACGAACAGCGCAGTCTGCAAATTGCCATCGGGCAACATTATCTCCAGTATGATGTCGTTCCTTTCTTATCCGGTTGTCCGCACCATGACCCTGGCCCGCCTGTCCGTTGCTGTTGCTCTTGCCTCGCTTCTTTCGGGGTGTGCGAGCTGGAGCGTGCTGCCGTCGACGACGGAGACAACGCAGACGCCCTTCCAGAGCTACAAGAGTGCCGAAGATGCGTTCAAGCAGGTCAAGCCCTTCGTGACGACGACGCGCGAGCTGAAGTCGCGTGGGTTCGATCCCCAGACCACGCCGAACATCAAGCTGCTGAACTATCTGGATCTGCTGCCGCGTTTCCTGCCTCAGCCTTCGATCAAGGTCGAGGATCTTGATCCCGCGGTGCAGGCGTGCCTTGCCGCGCGCGAAGCCTGCCAAGGGTTTCTTGCCGAGCCTTCGATTTCTTCCAAGGACCGGACAGGAAACTTCGCGCTCGACGTGATGGGCTTCGAACGTGAGACGACATCGACGGGCTGGAAAGCCTCGATGCTGCTGCTCGTCCAGAATGGTGTCGTTGTCTACAAGCTGTGGTCGGGAACGCCGTCGATCCTCGAGGTGAAGACCGAGAAGAAGCCCCTGGGTCCGCTTCAGGACCTGTCGGGGCCTGCAGCTTCGGCCGTTTCGGGCGTCGTCAAACCCTGATGAGGAGAGGCGCGGCAGCGCTGCTGCGCCGCCGTGCCTGAGAAACCTGTGCCAGTGGCTAACCGCCGGCCTTGGGGGCGATCACCATGACCATCTGGCGGCCTTCGAGCTTGGGTTCCTGCTCGACCTTGCCGACCGTATCGATGTCGCGCTTCACTTTCTGAAGCAGTTCCATGCCCAGTTCCATGTGCGCCATCTCGCGCCCCTTGAACCGCAGCGTGACCTTGACCTTGTCGCCTTCCTCGAAGAAGCGTTTGATCGCGCGCATCTTCACGTCGTAATCGTGATCGTCGATCATCGGGCGCAGCTTGATCTCCTTGATCTCGATCACCTTCTGGTGCTTGCGCGCCTCGGCCGCCTTCTTCTGCTCCTGGTACTTGAACTTGCCGAAATCCATGAGCTTCACGACGGGGGGCTTGGCCATTGGCGCCACCTCGACAAGATCGAGGCCTTCGGCTTCCGCGAGCCTGAGCGCGTCATACCTGCTCATGACGCCGCGTTTGCCGCCTTCGTCGTCGATCACCAGCAATTCATGCGCGGTGATCATTTCATTCACACGCGGGCCATCCTTGGAGGGGGCCTGCGCGGGTTGGAAAGAACGTTTATTGATGGGTTATCTCCTTTGTTGAGCTTGCCTGCGGCCAGTTCAATGAGCCCAGTCGCCGCTCCATCTCTTGCTGCGCAGCGACCTGCCATGTCCTACCCGACCGCGGTCATTGCCCCTGGCCGACCTGGTTGCGGCGCCAATGGACTAGCCAAGAATAGGGGACGGCCCGGTTTACGCAAGGTCCGTGGCGACGCATTTCGGCTGATTCTTCACATTCCCTGCCAGCATGGTGCCCTGGCATCGCCAAATGCGCATCAATTCGGTTCGCCTCGCCTCCCCCCCGCGTGGCTCGCTGATCCGAGCCAGGGCGACGCTTGAAATGCCGCGTCAGGCAAGATCCGGCGGCAGGGCTTCCTTTGTCAGCATTGCGATGACGTCGTCGACCTTGAGGGTCTCGGACTTCTCGGAGCCGAGCCTGCGAACCGACAATGTGCCGTCCTCGGCTTCCTTGCGGCCTGCGACCAGGATGAAGGGGACCTTGGCCAGCGAGTGTTCGCGGACCTTGTAGTTGATCTTCTCGTTGCGCAAGTCTTTCTCGACGCGAAGACCGGCCAGTTTGAGGCGCGCGGCGACCTCGCGGGCGTAGCCGTCGACGTCGTTGACGATGGTGGCGACAACCGCCTGGACGGGCGAGAGCCAGAGCGGGAACTTGCCGGCATGGTGCTCGATCAGGACCCCAACAAAGCGCTCCATTGAGCCCAGAACGGCGCGGTGCAGCATCGCTGGGCGCTTGCGGGTTCCGTCCTCGGCCACGTACTCGGCTTCGAAGCGTTCAGGCAGGTTGAAGTCGACCTGCACGGTGCCGCACTGCCAGCCACGGCCGATCGCATCGAAGAGCGTGAATTCAAGCTTGGGGCCATAGAAGGCGCCCTCGCCCGGGTTCAGCGTGTAGGGAATGTCCATGCGGCGACAGGCTTCGGCGAGGTCGTGTTCGGCCTTGTCCCATGCATCGTCGGAGCCGATGCGGTTCTCGGGCCTGGTTGAAAGCTTGACCTGCACATTCTCGAAGCCCAATTCGCGGTAGGTCTCGAAGATGAGGCGGCTTGCGCCGACGACTTCGTCCACCATCTGCTCGGGCATCATGAAGATGTGCGCGTCATCCTGGGTGAAGCCGCGCACGCGCATGATGCCGTGCATCGCGCCCGAGGGTTCATAACGATGGCAGGCGCCAAACTCGGCCATGCGGATCGGCAACTCGCGGTAGGACTTGAGGCCCTGGTTGAAGATCTGCACGTGGCCAGGGCAATTCATGGGCTTGATCGCCAGTGTCCGCTTTTCGTCGGGGACTTCGGCGAGGAACATGTTCTCGCGGTACTTCGCCCAGTGCCCGGAGCGTTCCCAGAGTGCCCTGTCGAGCAGCAGCGGCGTCTTGACCTCGACGTAATCGCTCTTCTCGATCTTGCGGCGGATATAGGCTTCCAGCGTGCGCCACAGCGTGTGGCCCTTGGGGTGCCAGAAGACCTGGCCCACGGCCTCTTCCTGCATGTGGAAGAGGTTCATCTCGCGGCCGATCTTGCGGTGGTCGCGCTTTTCAGCCTCCTCGATGCGACGCAGGTAGTCGTTGAGCTCCTTCTCGTCGCGCCAGGCGGTGCCGTAGATGCGCTGGAGCTGCGCGTTGCTGGCATCGCCCCGCCAATAGGCACCGGAGATGCGGGTCAGCCTGAAGGCGTTACCGATCTTCGCTGTCGACATGAGGTGCGGGCCGCGGCAGAGGTCGTGCCAGTCGCCGTGGTAGTAGACCCGGATTTCCTCGTCGCCCGGCAGGTCGCGAATGATCTCGGCCTTGTAGGTCTCGCCCAGCGCCAGGAAGTGACGGACGGCTTCGTCGCGGTTCCAGATCGTGCGGCGGGTGGGAAGGTCCTTCTGAACCAGCTCGCGCATCTTCGCCTCGATCCTTGGAAGGTCGTCGGGCGTGAAGGGCTCGTTCCGCGCGAAGTCATAGAAGAAGCCGTCCTCAATGTTCGGGCCGATGGTGACCTGTGTCCCGGGGAACAGCTCCTGCACGGCCTGGGCCAGAAGGTGAGCGGTGTCGTGGCGGATGAGGTCTAGGGCGTCGTCGCTTTTACGGGTCACGATTTCGAGGCGTGCGTCCGTTTCGATCGGCCAGTCGAGGTCTTTCAGTTCGCCGTTGACCTTGACCGCGAGGGCCGCCTTGGCGAGGCCTGCGCCGATGGAAGCTGCGATGTCGGCACCCGTCGCGCCGCGCGTCGTCGTCCGCACCGCGCCATCGGGCAGGGTTATACGGATCTCGTTTGCAGCGCTGGCGGACACGGTGATTCTCCTCGGCAGGCGCGCCGGATGGCGCACAGGGCGGGAGATTGGTAAGCCAACCGGGGGAAGTCAAGAAAAGCTGCGTGGTCAAGCTTGCGGCGTTGCGTCAGCCCTGATCGCGCTTCCTTTCTTCCTTGCGTTCAGCTTCCAATCGTTCCAGCTCATACATCTTGGCGTCCCGCAGCCAGCGGCCGATGGCCGACAGGCGAGCGAGGATGAGGCCATACAAGCCCGCGCGCCAGAGGCCCCGGGTAACATAAGCCTTGAAGAAATAGATGGGCATGGCGAACAGGACACGCAGCCTGATGACGGCCGGATGCTTGCGCCGACCATCGCGTGCCATGCTTGAACTGCCGCGATTGTACTTCTCGATGAGGTGCGCAATGTCGCGAAAGGAGTGGTGCCACAGCGCGCCCTGCAGCTCGCGCACCTGGATGCCACCTTCGATGCGAAGCTGGTCCCATGCCCGGTCTTCCGGCATGCGCAGGCGCCTTCGATCATACAGCTTGGCGCGGGGATCGATCCGAAAGTTTGTCCATGGCTTTCCCACTGGCGGAGCGGTCACGAGCCGCAGGTAGTAAACAGGTAGCGGTGGCTCTCCACTCGCAAACAGATCCCTGATCTCGCCTGCGAGCTCCGGTGACATGATCTCGTCTGCATCGATGTCCATCAGCCAGTCATTCCTGCAGTGGTCTTCACCGACGCGCTTCTGGAAACCCCAGCCGAGCCAGGGTTGCCGAATGACCCTGCAGCCTGCGTTCTCTGCAATCTCAATCGTGCGATCGGTCGACCCGCTATCGACAATCACGATCTCGCTTGCGACCTTCGCTGCGGCCTCGATGACGAGCCCGATCAATCTTTCTTCGTTGTGGGTTCTGATGTAGCAGGAGAGTTGAGCCACGGGAGCTGCAGCTCGTTGCTGCGTGGGGCTGGACATGCTCAACCTTCATCCGTTAACGACGTGAGGCTCGGGCGCCTGGCTTGATGCCGCTTGCAAAACCAAGACCCGATTTCTATGCTTTCCGCATGACACCTTCAAGCACTCAGGCGGCCTGCGATTATACCGTGGTGGTGACCAGTTGCCGACGGTTTGATCTTCTGCAGCCGTCGCTCCTTTCACTCAAGACATCTCTTGATGTGGCGCCGCAACGATGGATCGTGGTGGAGGATTCGTCGGACGCCGGCGTTCACGACTGCGTTCGTTCCGCAGGCGTCGATGCAACAATCCTGCTGAACGGTGTCCAGATGGGGCAGATGCGGTCAATCGATCGTGCGTATGCCGAAGTCACGACGCCCTATGTCTTCCACACCGAGGATGACTGGACGTTCCATCGTAGCGGGTTCATCCGCGAGTCGCATACGCTGCTGGAAGCCTATCCCAAGCTCAGCATGGTGGGTCTGCGCAGTCGGCCGGACCAAAATCCACTTGTCCGGAACATGCCGGCCCTGGAGCATCAGGGCATCGGATACTTTGTCCTCGACCCGACACTGCACCCGGAATATTTCAGCTATTGCTTCAACCCGGGCCTGCGCCGCCTGTCGGACTATCGCCTTGTGGCGCCGTTTGCCCCCCTCGGAGACGAGGCCGATGTTTCCTATGCCTTCAAGCGACATGGCTTCGCCATTGCGAACCTCGAGGTTGATGCAGTCCGCCATATTGGCTGGGAGCGACATGTCGAGGATCCCAACCTGCCGCTGAAAGCACGGACTTTTTCCCAGCGCCTCGTGCGCTCGGTGCGAAAGCGGATCAAGAGGCTGGCGCGCCGGTTCGGGTCGGGCAGGCCCTGAGCGAACGCGGTCGACAGGCTCGGCGCCCCTACCCTCACAGAACGCGGCGATAGACGCCCAGGGTAGCGGCGCACATGGCGCTGACCGTGTAGGCCGCAAGCACTCGCTCGCGACCGGCGCGTGCCATGGTCTCGCGGCGATCTGCTGGCAGCGCAAGCGCCTGTGCGATGAGGCCAGCCAAGGCGGTCGTGTTGCCAGGCTCAAATAGAAACCCGGTCGTGCCGTCGATAACGGTTTCGGTCTGTGCGCCGAGGCGCGAGGCGACAAGGGGCTTGCCCATGGCCTGTGCCTCGACAGCGACGCGGCCAAAGGCCTCGGGCTCGATCGAGGGGGCAACAACGACATCGGCGAGGCTGAATGCAGCGGGCATGTCGCTGCAGTGGCCCGGGATGCGCACGATCGGCGCGAGATCAGCGTTATCGATGGCCGCGCGCAGCTCGGTTACGTATCCGTCCCGCTCCTGTGCGTCGCCTGCCAGCACCGCCGTGAAGTTACGGTCTGGCAGTGCAGTCAGTGCAGCAATGAAGTCGAGCTGCCCCTTCCAGCGGGTCAGGCGACCAGGAAGCAGGATGACGGGTTTTCCCGGGGACAGGTTCCACTGCTGGCGGAGCGCGTCGATGCGTGCATCGGACACGTTCGCAGGTGTGTAAGCCGCGATATCGATGCCGCGCGGGATGACGTCGATGCGATCCGGCGGGATGGCGTGCTCGCGGCTCACATGGGCGGCCGTGTAGGCCGAATTCGCTATGATCGCGTCGCCGCGCGTCATGATGGCGTTGTACCAGCGCTTCAGCGGGTTCCTTGCATTGTAGATACCGTGATACGTGGTCACATAGCGTGCACTCGTCCTGCGAGCGGCAAGCCAGGCACTCCAGGCGGGAGCGCGCGAGCGGGCGTGAAGGATGTCGACGCGCTCGCTCCTGACCAGTCTTTCAAGCAGCGCGGCATTGGACCAGATGCGCAGCGGGTTCTTCGATGCGAAGTCGCCCAGCACGAGGGTTATGCCCTTTGCCTGCGCCTCTGCCGCCAACCTGCCCCCTTTGGTTGCAATCCAGGACTGCCCGCCGGATGCGACCACGGAAGCGGCGACATCCACTGCGGTGCGTTCGGCTCCTCCGGCGTCGAGCGCAGGGATGACCTGAACGACGCGGAGAGGGCTTGTTGATGCGGGCGGCTCAGACATCAGGCGGATCCCGCGTTGTCGAGGGTGCGAAGCAGGCCGGATAATCCCTCGCGATAGGAGGGCCACGCAAGCTTGACGCCCAGCTCCTGCTTGATGCGGTCGTTTCGGACGCGCTTGGATTCCTGATAGAAGCCCGCGGCCATCGGGGACATGGTCGGACGTGCGGTCTCGTAGTCTTCGAGCGGTGGCGGGGTCATATGCAGCAGGCCCGCAGCAAAGGTGACAACCTCGTGTGGCGGAGCTGGTTCGTCATCGCAGACATTGTAGATGCGGGCGGGCAGCCTCCTGTCCATTGCTGCGATGAGTACGGTTGCAATGTCGTCCACGTGAATGCGCGAGAAGACCTGTCCCTGCTTGAAAATTCGCCGTGCCGTTCCCTCGCGCAGCGACACCAGCTGGTTCCTGCCGGGACCATAGATTCCGGCAAGGCGGAAGATGTTTACAGGTACGCTCACTCGCTGGCCCCAATCGAGCCAGGCTTTCTCGGCCTCGACGCGCCGGCGGGTGCGTTCAGACAATGGTTGGACAGGCGTGTCTTCATCGACCCAAGCGCCCTGCCTGTCCCCGTAGACGCCCGTGGTGGATAGATAGCCAGCCCAGGCAATACTGCCCCGTCCGGCTGCAAGGCGCGCCGCGAGAGCGGGGAGGAACGGGTCGCCGGCCTCTGCAGGTGGAGCGCTGGCGAGGAGGTGCAAATCCCGCTCGTCGAAGATAGTGGACCGCTCCAGCGCCTCGACGGGGCAGGCATCAAATCCCCGGCCCGTCAACTCGCTCACCCGGGATTGCGAGCGCGCAGTGCCCAGGATTCGCCAGCCCGAAGGCTTCAGTCGTGCGGCCAGCGCTTCGGCGCTGAAACCCATTCCCAGGCAGAGCAATGCCGGCATGGCGGGGTCCTTCCAACCTTACTCCGGTTTAATACTTGAAATTGCCACAGACAGTGTTGAAGCTGCATCCATGTTCATCGAGCTCCTCGCGGCTGGCACGTTTCTCGTGTCCAGCACGTTTTCATACCCGCAATGCCTGAAGAGAAGCGAGCGCTATCCCGCGGATGCGCTTGAGATGGCCATGAACGCACTGGTCGACGGCGCGGATCCCATGGCCGAGCATTGTGCAGCCGTGGCCCTCGTCGGGCTTAAGCAGTACGAGGAGGCAGCGCGCAGGCTGGATGCGCTGGCCCAGAAAGGATCTGCAGGCGACGCGACGCTGCGGGCCGAGATCCTGAACCAGGCGGGGAATGCGTGGCTTCTTGCCGGGCAGGCCGCTTTCGCTTCAGCGTCGTTTACGGCGGCAATCCTGCTCATGCCGGGAGAGTCGCTCTACCTGATCGATCGGGCCCGCGCGTCGGCGGCGCAGAAAAAATGGGCACAGGCCGAGACTGATCTCTCTGCCGCCCTCGTTGCTGAACCCGGAAATGTCGAGGCTCTGGTCCTGCGCAGCAGTGCACGACGGGCGATGCAGAACCTGCAGGGCGCCAGGGGCGATGTCACGCAGGCGCTGTTGCTTGAGCCGGACAATATCGAAGCGCTTGCAGAGCGTGGGCTGATCCGGGCAGGTAGCGGTGACAGAGCTGGCGCGCGGCAGGACTTCCTCAAGGTCCTGTCCAAGGCACCGAACAGCCCTGCAGCAGCAAGCGCACGGCGCGAAATCGAACGGCTTGAAGTCAAGACGAAACGCTGACTGCCTGCCACTCGGCCTGAACGTCCGCGTCGGTCTCAGTGGCCGCGTGGCGGGCTGCCTGGGCTGCAAATTCATCAACAGGACACAGACGCGCGAGCGCCCAGACTGCGGCGCCACGCACGAGAGCCGAGGTGTCTATCAACAGGGCTGTCACTGCCAAGATGAGGCCGGGATCACCAGCGTTTCCGGCGGCGATCAGGACGTTGCGCAGAAACCTGTCCCGTCCAATCCGCTTGATGGGAGAGCCTGCATATTTTTTCCGGAAGCCTGCGTCGTCGAGCCGGAGCAGATCCTCGAGCCTGTTTGCCCTCACGGCGTCTCGGGGGCTGTAGGCTTGCTCCGTCGAGGCGGCTGCGAATTTGTTCCAGGGGCAAACCGCGAGGCAATCGTCGCACCCGTAGATGCGGTTACCGATCAGCGGGCGCAGTTCCCGGGCGATCGGCCCCTTGTGTTCGATCGTCAGGTAGGAAATGCAGCGACGGGCATCAAGCCTGTAGGGTGCAACGAATGCTGCCGTCGGGCAGGCATCGAGACAGCGCGTGCAGGTGCCGCAGTGGTCCCCCTCTCTTTCATCGGGTGAAAGCTCCAGCGTTGTCAGGATCACGCCGAGGAACAGCCATGAACCGTGCTCCCGGCTGACAAGATTGGTGTGCTTGCCCTGCCAGCCGATACCGGCTGACTGGGCGAGTGGCTTTTCCATCAAGGGAGCCGTGTCCACGAAGACCTTCACGCCAGCACCGAAGCGCTCCGCGATCTGGCGCGCGACATTCTTGAGGCGCGGTTTCATCACATCATGATAGTCCTTGCCCTGGGCATAGACCGAGATCGTTCCACGCTGCATGTCCGAGAGGGCCTGAAGCGGGTCCGCTTCGGGCGCGTAGGAGTGCGCGAGCACGATGGCTGACCTTGCCTCGGGCCATAGCTTGGAAGGGTCGGCGCGTGCGTCGGCT
>JBEIFU010000081.1:0-10314 GCA_040382295.1 Alphaproteobacteria bacterium | reverse complement strand
AGCGTGTTTGGCCGGATGCAAACGGAGCGGCAGCGCGAGGCGGCTGGCTATCGCGCAAGCGGTGATGAAGAGGCTCAGCGCATCAAGTCGGCAGCGGACAAGGAAGTAACGATCATCAAGGCCGATGCAACGAAGCAGTCGGAGATCCTTCGCGGTGAAGGGGATGCCGAACGCAATCGGATCCTTGGCGAGGCGTATGGGCGCGATCCGGAGTTTTTCGAGTTCTACCGATCTTTGACGGCCTATGAGCAGGCGATGGGCTCCAGCAATACAACGCTGGTCATTTCCCCGGACAGCCCGTTCTTCAAGTATTTCCATAAGGGACAGTCCGGGCGTTAGACGCCGCTTAAACCTGATGTTTACCACGAACAGCGCTGATCATCCGGTCGGCGCTGTTTGTTTTTGGGGTTTGTCGTGCGGTTGGGTGCTTCCTGTCCTGTGCTGGTTCTATGCTCGGTCGTCGCATCGATTGTTCTTGTCCCTGCCAGCAGTCGTGCCGGGCAGTTACCGAACGAACTCGCTGCCGTGGTCAACAAGGCGTCTTCCTCGGTTGTGAGTATCGCTGCGACGCGCACGCAGCTTCGCGACGGCGATGAGAGCCGCTCCCTGGGTACAGGTTTCGTTGTGGATGCCTCCGGGTTGATCGTGACCAATGGCCATGTCATCGCTGGATCGCGTGAGGTTCATGTGACCTTTGGCGACGGGACGCGCAGGGGCGCGCGTGTGGCTGGCATTGATGCTGCCAGTGATCTCGCGCTGCTCAGGGTGTCGAACGACAGGAAAGTCGAGCCCCTTGTCCTCGGTGACTCGGATGGGGTGCTGCCGGGAGACTGGGTGATTGCCATAGGTGGACCCTTTGGCTTCGGCGGCAGTGTGTCGGCCGGGGTGGTCAGCGCTCGCAACCGGCAGATCGGCCCAGAGTTTCTTGAGGACTACATCCAGACTGACGCGGCAATCAACCGAGGTTCATCGGGTGGTCCGTTGCTGAACCTCAAAGGGGAGGTCGTTGGCGTGAATTCGGCCCTCATCTCGCCCAATGGTGGCTCGGCGGGTGTCGGTTTCGCAGTGCCTTCCAGCACGCTGAGATTTGTCATTGCCCGCATCAAGCAGCGCGGCATTGTCCAGCGCGGCTGGGTAGGCGCCAGTGTTCTGGACATCACGCCGGATCTTGCGGACGCATTCGGACTGGAAAAGGCTGCTGGTGCACTTATCGGCAGCGTCGTTGCGGGCGGGCCCTTGGCGAAAGCGGGCATCGTACCCGGAGATGTCATCACGGGTGCTGGTGGCAGACCGATCGCCGATGCGCGCGACTTCCAGCGTCATGTCGCTGAAGCGGAGTCCGGCAAGAGCATGAAGTTTTCCCTGATCCGCAGGCGTCAGGCTCTCCAGGCCACGGCTGTCGTCGGCCTCAGGCCGGGCGACAGGGTTCCCGTCACACCGACATCGACTGCCCAGGGCCCTTTGCCGGGGGCGTTCATGGGCCTTGGCCTTGAGGACCTCACGCCTGTGTTGCGAGGCCGGCTGGGCCTTGGATCGGCAAGCAACGGGGTGCTTGTGCGGCAGGTTGAACCGGCCACGCCGGCTACAGAGGCGGATATAAGGGCGGGCGACCTGATTGTTGAAATCTCCCAGAGGGGTGTTTCCCGTCGGCAGGACGTCCGCGAACTGGTCAAAGTCGAGCGGGGGTCTGGCAAGCGATTTGCGTTGGTCACCGTCTCCCGCGAGGGCGTAACGCTTTTTAAAGCATTAAGGCTCTCTGAACAATTGGTTGATGCCCAGCTCAGTCGATAGGCCCGGTAGGGGGCTCTTAAGGCTTCATGGCCGACAATGAGGTTGTCATGGGTGGTCTCGTTGGTCTCAATCTCCTCGGAAGCAGAAACTCCGGCTTCGATATGTCGGCGTTGCTTGACTACTATCGGGCGAAAACACCAGCCGCGCCCCAGCAAGCTGCTGCCCCTCGCCGTCCTCCGCCAGTGTCGGTGCAGTTTGCACCCTGGCTGCAGCAATCTTCACTGACAACAAATGTTGCCAAGCTCAACGATGCAATCGCAGCAAAGTCTTTCGTCGACCTGTCTGACAGTGCGATCAACAGGTCCGGTGTCGATAATGATCACAAGAAGCTCTTCGCGGTCTACAAAGGGCTGACCCGTCTGCAAGTGCTTGCCAATCGAGCTGCTGAAGACAAGGTTCCGGAGACCGAACGCGAAAGCCTGAACAAGCGTTTCGTCAGTGGGCTGGGCGAAATCAGGTCGTTCTTGCAGGAAAAAGGGTTTGAGGACCTAACGGTTGGCTTTGGTGCGCGGGTCTCGCAAGTCGATACAACATTCAGAAAACCCAGGGTTCCGACAGTCTACACGGGGCAAACCGTCGTGGTCGGTCAGTCAACCGATGTGATCTCGGGGCTTACGGGCGCGGAGAAGTTCAATGTCAAGATTGGGCGAAGCAGTGGTGATCTCTCGGTTGCCATGGATCTTGCCGAGATCAACGGCACGATCTCCGTAGACAGCCTGATCGCCTATATGAATGGCAAGCTTGAGCAGGCTGGGGTCCTCTCCAGATTTTCCAAGGTGGTTCAGAACGGCAGCAACGTGAATGACCCAAAGAGGATCTCTCTCTCAATCCAGACGACCTCGACAGAGCGCTTGACTTTCGAAGCCGAGCAAACGCGACCATCGATCTATGTCGGTGCTGTCGCTGGTACAGACGCCAGTCGTACTGGCAGCTTGACCAAGCTCTCTGACGATATGAGTGCCGCTTCGCAGGCTTACTCCCGAAAAATCTCGGTCAAGGGTGGAGCTGTCGATCTGCGTGGCAGTGCCACCGATGCCAATGGCAATGTTTACATTGTCGGCAGTGCGACTGAAAACATGGACGGGGGAATTGTGCAGGGTAGCTCGGACGTCTATCTGCGCAAGTATGACTCCGCTGGGCAACTGGTTTGGGCACGTCTCCTTGGTTCCTCGCAGGAGGCATCGGGGTTTGCGGTTGCCACTGCTGCAGATGGAAGCGTGGCAATTGCCGGACGGATCACTGATCGCCTCACAACGCTCGCTGCTGGTGGTAATGGTGACAGTTTCGTTGCGAAGTTCGATGCGTCCGGAAAGGAAATCTTTGCGCGGCAGATCGCACCTGTTACGGATGACGCTGCTAACGCCATCAAGTTTGCAGCTGATGGATCGCTGGTCGTCGCCGGGCGTACGTCGTCAGCCATGTCGTCTTCCGTGACGCACGCGGGCGACAGTGATGCCTATCTCATGAAGCTTTCCTCGACCGGCAACCTCGAGTGGGTCAGACAGTTCGGTGGCTCTGGCAGTGATACGGCGACAGGGGTTGCACTCACGGATGATGGGCACGCCGTCGTGACGTCGCTTGAAGGCGGTCAGGCTATCGTGCGGAAGGTGGGTCTCGGTGACGGGACTACGGCGCCCGTCTGGAGCGTGAACCTTGGCTCGGTCGGGCAGGGCAGCCTGAGGGCGGTGGCTGTGGATGGCTCCGCGGTGTTCGTTGCGGGGTCCGCGACGAATGCGTCCTTGGATGCCGGGGGTGCCGCACCAATTCTTGCCGCCCACGGTGGAGGTTCTGATGGTTTCGTGTCGCGCATTGATGATGCCGGAGGGTCTGCGTCCCTTGCTTACACAACCTATGTCGGGGCTGACGGCCAGGATGGAGTGTCGGGCTTGGCTGCCAGCAATGGCGCCGTGTACGTGTCGGGATCCACGACAAGTGCTCTGAATGGTGGTGATGCGCCGACGGTTTCGAATGCCTATGTCCGCAAGCTGGATGCTGCGGGAACCGTTCAATGGACACACCAGTTCCAGAATGTGGCGGGGAATGGTGCTGCGAATACCATATCGGTTGATGCACAGGGTGCCTCTGTGCTGGATCGGCTGGGATTGCCGCGTGGCCAGGTTACCTTTGACGATTCGCGGCTGATTACGGCGGGCTCGAGCGTGCGTGCGGGTGACCACTTCTTTGTAAAGGTCAATGACGGTAGCCGGCGCAAGATCACGGTTGAGGCTGGTGATACGATGCGGTCGTTGTCCCTGCGGATCAACAATACCCTGCTGCTCAAGGGCTCTGCCGTCGTTTCCCGCGCGGGAGGGGACGGCATCAAGATCTCGGCCAAGGAAGGGAACACGATCGAGCTCATCGCCGGCAGTGCCGGCTTCGATGCCCTTGCTGGGCTAGGCCTTGAACCTGTCAAACTTGATGCCAACCGCCAGGCCGCGTCAACCGCTGCATCGACGAGGCGATTTTCACTTGGCCTCGAGACGAACCTGACTATCGACAACAAGCTTAAGTCGAAGACGATTACCTATCAGCTGGGATCTGCCCTCGAGATCATCAAGACTGCCTATATGACGGTTACGGGGACATCGCTGCGGTCGCTGTCGGAACTTGATCAACGCGCTCTCAATTCTTATCAGAGCGCCAGCGGAGCGCGCTAAGCCTGATCCCGATCAGACCGCCTGGTTCAAGGTCAGCGCGGCGGCGGCGTGATTTCCGGCCCTGTTGGCAAAGGCGCCGGACTTGCCGTAGATCCCCGGTGTTTCCTTGGCGATGACGACATTGGCTACAGCCCTGAGCATGCCCTCTGTCACATGCCGGAATCTGGTCAGCAGGCGTGTATGCTCGCGCGTTGCAGACATCAACTTGGCCGTGGCGTTGTCGAGCCTGGCCTTGACGGCCGGTGGCAGAGAGCCTTTCACGTGGGTCTTGCGGAAATCACCTACTGCCTTGGTGTACTGGAGCATCAATGTTTCCCGCTCGGCCTGGCGTCCAGCCAGTTGGGCCGGGCGGCGCGCGCGCAACGTGGCGATGTCTTCCTCGATCATGGTGGCGAGTCGTGTCGCCATTGATATCAACTGTTCAGCGCGTTCAACATGATTGGTCATGGCTTCCTGTCTTCCTGCATCTTCAGGAGTTCAGCCTGGATGTGTGGCGCCAGGCCAATTCCGCCCTGTCGGGCCATCTGCTGGCCAATGTCCTGGATCATGAGCGAGCGAAATATGCTCTCGCCCATGCCTCCGCCGGTCATTCCGTCGGTAGGGACCGTGGACCAGGCCGTCTCGAGCATTTGTGCTATGAAGATACCCTCGAATTCGCTCGCGCCTTCATCGAGTTTCCGATCCATCACTGCGGAGACGGGGGACAGGTTAAGCTGAAGCTTGGGTAATTCCAGCGACATCGGTGTCATGTCACATGACCTCGATCTCGGCCTGGAGGGCCCCTGCTGCCTTGATTGCTTGAAGGATGGCAATCATGTCGCGCGGACTGACCCCGAGGGCGTTCAAGCCGTTGACCAGTTGTTGAAGACTGACACCGGATTTCAGGACTGCCAGCTTGCGGTCGGATTGCTCGTTGACTTCGATCTCTGTCGTCGGGACGATGGTTGTCTCCCCGCCACTGAATGGATCGGGCTGGGAGACGTCTGGGAGTTCGGTAACCCGGATCGTCAGATTGCCCTGTGCAATAGCGACTGCCGAGATGCGCACATCGGCGCCCATGACGATTATTCCTGACGCTTCGTCGACCAGAACCTTTGCAGGCTGGTCGGGCTGCACCCTCAGCTGCTCGATGTCTGTCAGCAGGCTGACAATGTTTCCCGAGGCCGAGGCCGGGATCGAAAGGCGCACTGTGGCCGGATCGTCGGTTGTGGCAACTCTCGCGCCGAGGAAGGTGTTAATGGCATCCGTCACGCGCTTGGCGGTGGTGAAGTCCGGGTTGCGCAAGGACAACCGCAGCGAGCGCATTGCGGAGAGATCGAAAGCAATTTCCCGCTCGACGATGGCGCCTGCGGCAATGCGCCCGGCAGTCGGGACGCCCTTGGTCACGGATGCGGCTTGCCCCTGGGCCGAAAAGCCGTTGATGGCGATCTGTCCCTGCGAAACGGCATATACATTACCGTCTGCACCGAGCAGTGGCGTAGCGAGGAGTGTTCCGCCTTGCAGGTTTTTTGCGTCACCAATGGCACTTACCGTCACATCAATCCGTGTGCCCTGGGTTGCGAATGGAGGAAGGTTGGCTGTGACCAGTACTGCTGCGACGTTTCCACTCGAGATGTTGGTTCCCCGGGTGTTGATTCCCAGGCGCTCGAGCATGGCTTGCAGACTTTGCTGGGTTCCGGGAGCGTTGCGCAAGCTGTCACCGGTTCCGTTCAAGCCTACGACGAGGCCGTAACCGACGAGCTGGTTCTCCCGAACGCCCTCGATGTCGGTAATGTCCTTAATACGCGAATACGCGTATACACCGGGCGCCGCAGCCGCCAACAGTGCAAGTCCCAACAGCGTTCCCAGCAGGCGGGTCATGGGCTTAACCTTCCGTTCTCTTTCTGAGCGCACGTTCCATGCATGCTGCAAAGCGAGGGTCATGCCACGGGGTGACTGGCGGAATTCCCGCCTTTTCGCTGGAATTGATGACTGCTCGGGGCGGCAAATTCTGATGGCCGGGCATATTCTACCCGGCGCTTTCAGTCGATCTTAACCGCGTCGGTTCATGATTGGCTCGGATTTCGGATTTGCATCGAGGGGCATCGCTGGACCGATGAAGGTCGACGGGAACAAGCCTATTGACGTCAACAGGGTCGCGAGTGGGCGCGGAAGGGCTGCCGGCCCCTCCGGTTTTTCTCCCATTATGCCGCAGGATGTCGATACGCCTGCGACAGTTGCAGGGACTGCCGCTTTGTCAGGTGTTGATGCCTTGCTTGCGCTGCAAGGTGTGGCGTCACCTGCCGGGGAGCGGGCCAAGGCTGCTCGACGCGGGCGCGACATGCTGGACATGCTGGACGAAATCCGTCGCGGACTGCTGGATGGGGTCATCAGTGAGGGGACGCTTCAGCGCCTGGCTGGTCTGGTCAGCGTGAAGCGGGAGGACTTCGTGGATCCCGGCCTTTCGCAGGTGCTTGACGACATTGACCTGCGGGCCCGCGTGGAGCTGGCCAAGCTGGAGTACGCGGGGCGACGGTAGCCACCGGGACCTTCACAAAGCCTTCAATTTCCGCCGCAAATGGGCAGTTGCTGATCGCGGAGGCGATCCATATATTCCGGCGCGCTTTAATACTTCCCGACAGTGGAGAGGTGATGGGTCATGGGAGTGGTTCTGTCTCCTGAGTACCGGCCGTCCGAAGACGAGCCTTTCATGAATGAGCGTCAGCGCGAGTATTTTCGCCGGCGCCTGCTGGCGTGGAAGGATGACATTCTCAAGGAATCAAAGGAAACGCTCAATAGTCTTGCACAGGAAACGCTTTCGCATGCGGACCTTGCGGACCGTGCCTCGACCGAGTCGGAGCGAGCGAACGAGCTTCGTGCGAGGGATCGGCAGCGAAAGCTTATCTCGAAGATCGATGCGGCGCTGCGGCGGCTTGAAGAGGGCACTTATGGGTTCTGCGAAGACACGGGCGATCCCATCAGTCTCCGGCGGCTGGAGGCGCGCCCCATTGCGACTCTCAGCCTTGAAGCGCAGGAACGCCACGAGCGGCGTGAGCGCGTCTACAGGGACGATTGAGTGAATGAAAAAGGCCGGGATTGCTCCCGGCCTTTGCCTGTTCTCCTGCCGGTGGTGGCGGCATCAGAACGGGAAGAGAATGTCGACGATCTGCTGACCATAGCGTGGCTGCTGCACATCAGTCAGCTGACCGCGACCGCCATAGGCGATCCTCGCTTCAGCAATCTGGGTGTGCTTGATCTCATTCATGAAGCTGATGTCTTCAGGGCGGACGATGCCCGATACAGAAAGTTCTCGGAGTTCGAAGTTGATCCGTACTTCCTGATGTCCGTTGATCACGAGGTTGCCGTTGGGCAGGATTTGCGTGACGACGGCAGCCACAGTCAGCTCGATCTTTTCCTTGCGGTTGACCGAACCTTGGCCCGACGCTGTGGAGTCCGCTCCCAGATCGAGTGCAGCTTCTGGCGAGTAGCCATCCGGAAGGAGTCTCTGGCCAATTGTGTTCTCGAATCCGAGAAGATTTGTGATGTTGGCCGATTCCTCGGACGTGCGCGTGCGTGAGGTCTGGTTCGACAGTTCCGCCTTGTCCGCGATATCGATCATCACAGTGACGATATCTCCGACCTTCGATGCACGCTGGTCCTTGAAGAAGGAGCGTGCGCCCGCTGCCCAAAGGGAATTGGCTTGACGCAACTGTGTGTCCTGGCGCGGCATAGGCATCGTTACTGTCTTGTCGCCATTTCGATCCCGCGGATCGGTGATAGGCGTCAGCGCTGGTGCCTGGCCTACCGCGTTTAGCCGGTCGACGGTCGTGCAGCCCGCCGCGACGAGACAGAGGATCAAGGTTGAAGTGACGCGTGTCGTGGTCATGGTCTTGTTTCCTTTCAATCTGTCGAGGCTGTGCGCGTCGGCGATGTGATTACCGCGGTGCCAGCATCGATGATGCGTGCATCGATCGATCTTCGAGACGAAGTGTTCATGAATGAGATGACGTCGCCCTTGCCGCCATTGCTCATGGCTTTGCCCTGGGCGGAGATCCGGATTCCGGGCATTTCAGCCAGGATCGTAACGGTATCGCCCTTCTTCACCATCACGGGCTTGCTGAAGTCAGACGCAAAAAGCGCTGTCCCCGCACGTACGGGGCGGCGTGCCACATGACCTATGATCATGTCGCTTGCGGTGATCATGGTGCTGGACGCGCGCATGGCCGGGACTTCGATTGTCGAAAGGCTCGATGCCGATATGGCTTCGCCAGTGGCAACGTCCTGCAGGAGCGTTGGGACACTGATCACGGCAATGGCTGTTCCCGACAGTGTGGCACGCTCTTCGTTCCCAAGATCGTTGCGATAAACAAATGACGCGCTGAATGACTGTGTTGCCGGGTTGTAGTTCAGCCGCTCCAGTCGCCGCCCACTTCCTTCGTGCAGTCCGCGAGCGATTGCATCATCGGTGACGGGAAGGGTGATCTCGTATCGTCCCGGGGCAGGGACACGCGACGCAATGGTCTCTGCAATAACCTGCTTCAGGGGTGTTTCTGCGGCGCTACCCGGCAGTATTGTCGACAGGGCCATCATTGCAGTCATGGCGAGGCTCATGATCTTCTTCATTTCAACCTATTCCTCAGGATCAGTTGGACAGACGCGATGTCATCTGCAGCATTTCGTCGGACGCTGTAATGACCTTGGAGTTCATCTCGTAGGCGCGCTGGGCCGTGATGAGGGAGGTGATCTCCTGCACCGCGTTGACATTTGACAGTTCAAGAAAGCCCTGGCGCAGGTTGCCTGTCCCGTCGGTTCCCGGTGTGGAGACCTGCGCTGCGCCTGACGCAGCCGTTTCAAGGAAGAGGTTGGAACCTTGTGCGTCCAGGCCAGCTTCGTTGGCGAAGTTTGCAAGGTCAAACTGTCCGACATTCGTGTCTGACGTCGAACCAGCAAGGCGTGCAAAGACCTGACCCTGTGCGTTGATCGTGATTTGCGTGGCGCCGTCCGGGATGGCGATCCCGGGTTCCACCGTGTAACCTTCACTCGTGACCATTTCCCGGGAGGCATTCAAACTGAAGGATCCTGATCGCGTGTAGCCTGTTTCACCAGAGGGAAGCCGGATGCGGAAGAAGCCTCGACCCTCGATGGCGAGATCGAAGGGGTTTTCGGTTGGTTGCATGTTGCCTTGCGCCATCACCCGGTAGACGGAACCTGTGCGAACACCGGTGCCGACCTGTACGCCCGTCGGAACCAGTGTGTTCTGATCGGATGAGCTCACACCCATGCGTTCAAGCGTCTGGTAAAGCATATCCTGGAACTCAGCACGCTGTCGCTTGAACGACGTTGTGTTCATGTTCGCGATATTGTTGGAAATCACTTCCACGTTCAGCTGCTGCGCGAGCATGCCTGTCGACGCAATGGCAAGGGATCTCATGTCGTCAGTCTCCTTCAGACTTTGACATCGCCGAGGCGCTGGACAGCGCGGCGAATGATGTCATCGGTTGCATTGAGGGTTTCTGTCGAGTGCTGGTATGCACGCATGATTTCGATCATGCGCGTCATCTCGACAACCGGTTGTACGTTGGAGCGTTCAATGGCGCCTTGGATCACCCGTGCATCCGGTGCTGGCGCAGGCTGGCTGTCAGACCTGTAGAGGTTGAATCCTTCCTTGCGCAGTGATGCGTGCGGAATGGATACAACTCTGAATTTTCCTGCTTGGCCTTGTGTCGTCGACACCGTGCCGTCCTGACCTATCCGGATCGATGTCTCTCCTGGCGGGATCGTGATTTCGCCTCCTTCCGACAGGACGGGGAAGCCGTTGCTGTTCACAATCTTACCCGACGCGTCGAGCTTGAGATGGCCGTCCCGCGTGAAGCGCTCGCCTTCTGGT
>JBEIFU010000080.1:0-10355 GCA_040382295.1 Alphaproteobacteria bacterium | reverse complement strand
GCCGACGCTCGGAAGCCTGTCGTCCGAGGTGACAGGCTTCCGGCTCGTGACGGCCCGTGGAGAAATCCTGAATTGCAGTCCGGACGAGAATGCCGAAATCTGGGAAGCCGGTCGTACATCCCTGGGTCTCTTCGGCGTCTTGAGCGAGATCACGCTGAACGTGAAGCCGGCCTATCGCCTCCGGCAGGAGAACTGGGCGATGTCGACACAGGATTGCTGGTCGAGATTCGACACTCTTTCACGGGACCACAGGCACTTCGAATTCTTCTGGTTTCCGATGGCCGATGCCGTTGTCGCCAAGACGCTGGATGAAACAACCGACGACGTACCACCACCGGCCGACAGTCAGAAGATGCGGGATCGCGGAGAGCGCTCGAGTTGGGACCAGAATGTCTTCGAGGCAGGCTGCAAGCTCGCACGCGCACTGCCATTTCTTTCCGGACCGCTTCAGAGGTTCTTCACCCGGGGGGCTATGGGCACCGGGTCGCGTGCACGGTGGAGCCACGAAATCTTCCCCAGCCCGCGAACGGTCCTGTTTAACGAGATGGAGTACTCTGTTCCTGCCGAGTATGGCGTGGAGTGCATCCGGGAAGTGGCAGAAGTGATCCGTCGCCGAAGGGTCGGCGGGGTCTTTCCGATCGAGTTCCGCCTGGTCAAGGCCGACGATATCTGGCTCTCCCCCTTTTACAGGCGGGATGCAGCCACCATCTCCATCCATCAGTACAACAGGCAGTCGTACAAGCCGCTGTTTGATGCGGTCGAGCCGGTGTTCTGGAAATATGGCGGGCGCCCGCACTGGGGCAAGCTGCACAGCCTCCGCGCAACGCAGCTCGCGGATCTGTATCCCATGTGGGACCGCTTCCAGGCCCTGCGGCGGCAGCTTGATCCGGACGGGAAGTTCCTCAATGCCTATTTAAGGGACGTGATGGGAGGGTGACATGGCACGGCGACGCAAGGGCGGACTGCGCATACTCAATACCCTCGCAATGCCTGCAGTCCTGTGCGGTTTCGTCTTCGCGGCAGTCGCCAACAAGCCCTATGAGGCCGGCATTGTCGGGGTGATGGTCGGGCTGGTAATCGGCATTTGCATCCTTGCCTTCCCCGACCTGGACCGCGGTGGTCCGGCGGACGACGACAGCTTCATCCACTGACGCTGGTCTCGATGAAGGCGACGGGGTCGCCCTCCCGGACCGTATCGCCTTCACGCACCAGGATCTCGACAACCCGGCACGGGCCCGGCGCCGGAACCGGGATTTCCATTTTCATGCTCTCGAGGATGATGATCGGGTCATCGGCGGCAAGGGACTGTCCGGCCGAGGCGACGACTTTCCATACCTTTGCGGAGAGTTCTGTCCTGACGGTTGTCCGGGTCATCGGTTCCTGCCTTGCGGATGCCAGATTGCTGGCATCTAGACGTGACCCCGCCGAAAGAAGCAAGTGGGCGCGCCCGTATGGCATGCGGGACCCGATTGGCGAACCTTCATGAGGATTGTGTCACCATCACAGTCCAGCCAGATTGAGGCCAGCCTTTGGATATGGCCCGAGGTTTCTCCCTTTCGCCAGAGAGCCTGACGCGAGCGCGACCAATAGGTCACGTTCCCCGACTCCAGCGTAAGGCGCAGGGCTTCGCGGTTCATCCACGCCATCATCAGCACGTCGCCCGAGGACACGTCTTGTGCTATCGCGGGCACAAGGCCGGCCCCGTCAAATGAGACCTGGGCAAAGAAGTCGTCGCAGGAGAGAGCCATCACCGTCATGATGCCTGCCCCAGGCGTTCAAACGCGGCTTCAAGATCAGCCTTCAGGTCTTCCGGATCCTCGAGGCCGATATGCAGGCGCAGCAAGGGCCCCTGCGGGGCAAAACCTGTGGCCGTACGCTGGGGATGGGAGATAACGACGAGGCTTTCATACCCGCCCCATGACCATCCCATGCCGAACAGCGCAAGACCGTCGAGCATCGCCGCCAGGGACTTGTCGGTGCAGGGCTTCAATTCAATGCCGAAAAGGCCGCTTGCACCCTTGAAGTCGCGTTTCCAGATCTCATGGCCCGGACACCCCTCGAGGGCCGGGTGTATCACCCGAGCGACTTCAGGGCGCGACTGCAGCCATCGCGCCATGGTCAATCCCGAGGCCTCGTGCTGGCGCAGGCGGACATGCAGGGTCCGCAGGCCGCGTTGCGCGAGGTAGATGTCGTCCGGGGCCACACACAGGCCGAGATTGGCATGTGTATCGCGGAGCTGGCGCAGATAGCGCTCATTGGCTGTAACCGTTCCCATCAGCGCATCCGAATGGCCCACGATGTACTTGGTTGCAGCCATGACGGAGATGTCAACGCCGTGCCCCATGGCATCGAACAGGAGCGGCGTAGCCCAGGTATTGTCGAGGATCACCGCAATGTTGTTGGCGTGCGCGCACTCGACGATGGCAGGAACATCCTGGACTTCAAAAGTGTGCGATCCCGGGCTTTCGGTGAAGATGGCTTTCGTATTGGGACGGAACAGGGCCTCGATGCCAGCACCGATCATGGGGTCATAGTAGCTGGTTGTCACTCCAAATCGGGTCAGCATGCGGTCGCAGAACCGGCGCGTGGGTCCGTAGACCGAGTCGGTGACCAGGAGGTGGTCTCCAGCGGATACCGTGCTCAGGATCGCAAGCGTGCACGCCTGGAGCCCGGATGGGCAAAGCACCGTGCCCGCACCGGCTTCCAGCTCGCAAATGGCTGTTTCGAGCGCTTCGATTGTTGGGGTCGAAAGGCGGCCATAAGTGTAGGGTTGTCCCTTGTTCTCCAGGGCATCCACGGTCCGGTGCAGGATGGTCGAGGCGTGGTACACGGGCGGGTTCACGGCGCCGTGGTGTGAAAACGGGTCTCTGCCTGCCGTAACGACCCTGGTCGCTGGACGCTTTGGGCTGTCGCCTGGTTTGGACATGGGACCCGGAATTCCTCTATGTACTCTCCAACGAGTGCAGGGTGCCGTATTTCTGGGTAGCCCGGCAATGCTGTTTGAAAGGGTTACGCATGCGTTCTTTTGGCCGGTCCCTCCTTGTTGCGATGATTGCGCTCATGGCCTCCAGCGGCCTAGCAGAGGCGTCCAAATCGACCACTGTCGAGCGTATCAAGAAGAATGGTTACCTGCGCTGCGGCGTCAATGAGGGGCTGACCGGATTTGCCAGTCCCGACACGAAGGGGAACTGGTCCGGCTTCGATGTCGACTTCTGCCGCGCACTGGCGGCCGTCATTCTGAATGACCCGTCGAAGGTCCGCTTCACGCCAACATCGGCCAAGGTCCGCTTCACGGCCCTGCAGTCAGGAGAATTCGACATTCTGTCCCGCAACACGACCTGGACGATGAGTCGCGATGTGCAACTGGGGCTGGAGTTCGTTGCTGTCACTTACTACGACGGACAGGGCTTCATGGTGCCAAAGTCGCTCAAGGTTACCTCAGCGAGGCAGCTGAATGGAGCTACTGTTTGCACGAACACGGGCACGACGACCGAGTTGAACCTCGCCGACTATTTCCGGGCGAACAACCTGAAATACAAGATCGTCGCTTTCGAAAAGAATGCCGAGGTTCTGGCAGCGTATGACTCGGGGCGCTGCGACGCCTACACCACCGATGCAGCCGGGCTCTACGCCGAGCGGCTGAAGCTCAAGAAGCCGGGCGAGCATGTCATTCTGCCGGAGATCATTTCGAAGGAGCCGTTGGGGCCTGCCATCAACCATGGAGACCAGGTCTGGGGTGATGTCGTACGCTGGACGCTGTTTGCGCTGATCAATGCCGAGGAACTTGGCGTGACCTCCAGGAACGTCGAGCAAATGAAGGCGTCAACCAACCCGGAAGTGCGGCGCCTGCTCGGCGTCGAGGGCGCTTTTGGTGAAAGTCTCGGGCTCAGCAAGGACTGGGCCGCGCGCGCGATCGGCAAGGTTGGCAATTACGGGGAGATCTTTGAGCGCAATCTTGGACAGGGATCGCCGCTGAAGATCAAGCGCGGGATGAACGCGCTCTGGAATAAGGGTGGTGTGCTCTATGCGCCTCCTGTTCGATAGCCTGTCGTGAGGGTTCAAGGCGTGCAGCGTCGGCGCGTATCATGGCGCGACCTGGTCTACCAGGCAGCGTTGCTCGGCATCGTCGCCCTCGTCATCGGCGGAATGGCATGGAACGCGGCCGATGCCCTCCAGCGCCAGAACATCGCGTCCGGCTTCGGGTTTCTGAACAACACGGCCGGTTTCGACGTGGTGCAGACCCTCGTCGCATACGATGAGACGTCGACCTACGGCCGCGTTCTGCTCGTCGGCGTTCTCAATACGCTGCTTGTCGCGGTGATTGGTGTTGTTCTCGCAACCTTCCTGGGGCTGGCTGTGGGCATCGGGCAGATTTCCGCCAATTGGCTGGTTGCGCGCCTGTGCCGTGCCTACGTGGAGGTCATGCGCAATGTGCCCCTGCTGCTGCAGCTTTTCTTCTGGTACTTCGCAGTCTTGCGAGCATTGCCAGGGACCAGAGACAGCTGGTCCTTCCTGGGCTCGGTTTTCCTGAACAACAGAGGGCTCTACCTGCCGAGGCCTCTGGCTGAACCCGGGTTCGAGTTCGTCATTGTTGCGTTTGCCGTCGGATTGATCGCAGCGGCAATATACGCACATCTGCAGCGACTGAAGCGTGAGCGAACGGGACGCGCGGGACCGATCGGTCATTATGGAATGGCCATGGCGCTGTCTCCCGCGATCATTGCTGCAGCCATCCTGCAGTTTCCCATCAGTTTCAGTTGGCCGGAGCTTGCCGGCTTCGACTTCGAGGGTGGCTTCACGGTACTGCCTGAACTGATCGCCCTGGTCGTTGCGCTCTCGACATATACGTCGGGCTATATTGCTGAAATCGTCCGAGCGGGGATCCAGGGCGTACCCAAAGGCCAGGTAGAGGCGTCGGGTGCGCTCGGGCTGACAAAGTCGCAGGCGTTACGGCTCGTGATCGTTCCCCAAGCCCTGCGCCAGATCATTCCGCCACTGACCAGCCAGTACCTGAACCTGACCAAGAACTCGTCACTGGCTGTTGCGATCGCCTATCCGGACCTCGTGTCCGTATTTGCAGGCACGACATTGAACCAGACAGGGCAGGCCATCGAGATCATTGCGATTACCATGGCTGTCTACCTGACCTTCAGCCTGCTCACGAGTGCGGCCATGAACTGGTACAACAGTCGCATCACGCTGACGGAGCGCTAGCACCATGGCCGCTCCTCGCAAACCTCCGCATCGACAATTGCCGGGCCCAATCCAGTGGATGAGGGACAATCTCTTTTCGTCGGTGTTCAACTCCATTCTGACGCTGGTCAGCCTGCTGGCGATCTACCAGCTGGCAGTCCCCTTCATCAGTTGGGCCATCCTGGATGCGGCGTGGACAGGCAGCGACCGTGAAGCATGCCTGCCATACGAGAACGGAGCCTGCTGGCCTTACATCATCGAGCGCTCGGGCCAGATCGTCTATGGCTTCTATGACGAGGCGGAACGGTGGCGGGTGGACATCGTCTTCCTGTTGCTGGGCGCAGGGCTTGCCTGGTTGATGGTGCCACGACTGCCGTCGAAAACGGCGGTCGGCGTAGCGATGCTGACGCTCTTTCCGGTGACAGCCTTCGTGCTCCTGGTTGGCGGGGCAGGGCTGCCAGCCGTACCCGTGGAGCGATGGGGCGGTCTCATGCTCACGCTTGTGGTTGCTGTTACTGGCATCGCCGTTTCGCTACCACTTGGTATCCTGCTGGCGCTGGGAAGGCGGTCGGAGCTGCCTGTGGTTCGATCCCTGTCGATTGCCTTCATCGAGCTGTGGCGGGGTGTTCCCCTGATCACGGTGCTCTTCATGGCCGCGAACATGCTGCCCTTGTTCATGCCCGGCGGGATGACCATCAACAAGCTTCTGGGCGCACTCATTGCCGTCGCTCTTTTTTCCTCGGCCTACATGGCCGAGGTTGTGCGCGGTGGACTGCAGGCGGTCGGCAAGGGGCAGTACGAGGCGGCGGCGGCTCTCGGGCTCGGCTACTGGCGCGCGACGATTTTCGTGATTCTGCCGCAGGCCCTTCGGCTTTGCCTGCCGAACATCGTCGGTAACTTCATTGGGCTGATGAAGGACACGTCACTGGTCTCGATCATTGGGTTTCTGGACTTGCTGGGTATCATCCAGTCCGGCAATGCCGACCCGCACTGGGCCACGCCCAATACGGCCATGACAGGATATGTGTTCCTCGGGTTCGTGTTCTGGACGATTTGTTTCGGCATGTCGCGCTATGCCCGCTACCTTGAGGTCCGCCTGCACAGCGGAGAAGCCAGATGACATCGAAGCCGCAGCCCCACGACGCTGTTCAGATCATTTCCCTCAACAAATGGTTCAAGACGTTCCATGTTCTGCGGGATATCAATCTGTCCGTCGCCAACGGCGAACGTGTTGTCATCTGCGGGCCGTCGGGCTCCGGAAAGTCTACCCTGATCCGCTGCATCAATGGGCTGGAGGCCCATGAAGAGGGGCGGATAATCGTCGAGGGTGCGGAGCTTCTGGGCGACGAGGCCCACATCCAGGCTGTGCGCGCCAATGTCGGCATGGTGTTCCAGCAGTTCAATCTGTTCCCGCATCTCACCGTTCTGGAGAACTGCACGCTTGCCCCGCTCTGGGTGCGGAAGCTGCCGAAGAAGGACGCAGAGGCGCTTGCGATGCAGTATCTGGAGCGCGTCCGCATACCGGAGCAGGCCAATAAGTATCCCGGCCAGTTGTCTGGCGGTCAGCAGCAGCGGGTGGCCATCGCGCGCGCGCTGACCATGCAGCCTAGGATCATGCTTTTCGATGAACCGACAAGTGCGCTCGATCCGGAGATGATCAAGGAGGTTCTCGAGACCATGGTCGAGCTGGCGGGAACGGGCATGACCATGCTGGTCGTTACCCACGAGATGGGCTTCGCAAAGACAGTAGCCGACCGGATCGTGTTCATGGACGCGGGCGAGATTGTCGAAGTGGCCCCGCCGGACGAGTTCTTCACGAACCCCAAGCATCCGCGTACGAAGGAATTCCTGGGACAGATCCTGCGCTGAGAAGGCAGAGCTGGCTAGCGCGAGCTCGATCCGTTCGGGCGCGCCACCCAATGCCCTCAGTCCAGGGGCACGATCGATGCTCTCTCCTGAGCAAAGGCCACAAACCCATGTCTCTGGTAGGTTGGCAGGGCGCGCGGGTGGTCCAGGGTGTTTGTTTGAACCCAGAGGCGAGTGATCGGCCGTGACCAGGCTGTATCGATGGCAGTGCCCAGAAGGTAACTGCCCAAGCCTTTGCCGATATACTCCGGCAGCAAGCCGAAATATGCAAGTTCCGCTTCCGGCGATCGCCGAAAATCAAGTTCGAAATATCCAGCGGGGCTCCCGTCGCAATACATGACATAGATGTGGACGTCATCATGCTGGATGGTGCTGGCAAGGTCATCATCCGACAGCCGGCAACGATCGACCCAGTGATACGCGGCGCCAACGGTGCCATAGAGGTAGCGATAGAAATGCACAGCCGGTTTGCGCGTCCGAAGCAGCATCACGCGGCCAGCGTCATGGGCATGAGGCAGGTGCGGCCTCTTGCCGGTGGGCCGCGCCGTCATCTCGAGCTTGGTAACAGTGATATCGATGGGGACGCCTGTCATGTCTCCAACGGAAGATCGTGGCGTGCACCCCATTCCGACCAGGAACCGTCATAGACGGCCGTTGCCGGAGCACCAAGCACATGCAGGGCAAGCGCGATGATTGCGGCCGTAACGCCCGAACCGCACGAGGCAGTCACAGGCCGGGTCGTATCGATCCCTTCAGCCGCAAAGATGGCCTCAAGTTCCAGCCGCGGCCGCAGAGTGCCGTTTCCATTCAATAATCGTGCATAGTGAATATTGATGGCGCCGGGTATGTGACCACCACGCACCCCGGGCCGTGGCTCGGGTTCGGTGCCCGCGAAGCGCCCCGGTGAACGTGCATCCACCACTTGCTCGCGCCGCAGCGTGATGTTGGCCAGCATGTCCGATGCAGATCGCACCAGGCCGTGGTTCGGACGCGCTGTGAAGTGGCGCTCGCGCACGCCCTGGGGCAGATCGTCAAGCGGGCGGCCCTCGGCCTTCCATTTGGGCAGCCCGCCATCGAGCACCAAGACGTCTTCGTACCCCATGGCGCGGAAGTTCCACCACACCCGAGGTGCTGAAAAGATACCAGTCGAGTCATAGACGATGATCCGGTGACCATCCCCGAGGCCAAGCTTCCGCACACGGCTGGAAAATTTCTCGGGCGACGCCAGCATGTGAGGATAGGGCGCGTCCGTATCGGCGATCTCATCGAGGTCGAAGAAGACAGCGCCGGGGATCCTCGCCAGTCTGTGTTCAGCACGTGCATCTCGCTTTGCTGCTGGCATGTGCCATGAGGCATCGACAATACGGATATCCGGCGCCTGCAGGTGGGCTTCAAGCCAGTCGGTTGAAACCAGGGGATTGGTCATCTGCTCTCCAGCCATTCGGGAACCGGAAGTCCCCTTGAACGCAAGAACGCGGGATTATACAGCCTCGAGGCGTAACGCGTCCCGTAGTCGCAAAGGATTGTCACGATCACGTGTCCGCGCCCAAGCTCAAGGGCCAACCTGCGCGCTCCCGCAACATTTACAGCGCTCGAGGTTCCAAGGCAAAGCCCCTCATTCTGCAGCAACTCGAAGCAATAGGGGACGGCCTCGTTGTCGGAGATGCGGAATGCGACATCCGGACGGAACCCCTCGAGATTGGCGGTGATGCGACCTTGACCGATACCCTCCGTGATGGACGAGCCTTCAGCCTTCAGTTCGCCAGCTGTGTAATAGCTGTAGAGCGCGGCGCCCATCGGATCGGCAATCCCGATGTTCACCGCGGGATTGAAATGGCGCAGGGATGTCGCAACGCCCGCCAGCGTGCCGCCCGTGCCCACGGCACAGATGAAGCCATGAACGGTCCCATCAGTCTGGGACCATATTTCAGGGCCGGTTGTCTCGACATGCACGTTCCGGTTCGCGACATTGTCGAACTGGTTCGCCCAAATCGCGCCAGTCGGTTCGGTGCGATCAAGGTCGGCGGCCAACCTGCCGGAGTACTTCACGTAGTTGTTATCATCCTTGTACGGCACAGCAGGCACCTCGATGAGACGGGCACCCAGCTGGCGCAGCGTGTCTTTCTTCTCCTGGCTTTGCGTATCGGGAATGACGATCACTGTCCGATACCCAAGAGCATTACCGACGATCGTAAGGCCGATCCCGGTATTGCCGGCCGTGCCTTCGACAATCGTACCACCAGGCCTCAGGCGCCCTGTTCTTTCGGCGTCACGAATGATCCCCAGGGCCGCACGGTCCTTCACCGACTGCCCGGGGTTCATGAACTCGGCCTTTCCAAGGATCTCACAGCCTGTCTCGTCAGACAGCCTGTTCAGGCGGATGAGGGGCGTGTTGCCGATCGCCTCGATGACGGATCTTTTGACTTGCATGCGATGGTCCAACCCGATGGTTACCGCGGTTCTAAACACTCGCCATCCTGCCAGCAAGGCGGCTGGTACCCGCCACGTGCTCCGCCGGCGTTGTGGGCAGACCTCCCGGACAGTCACGGACGGGCATCGCGGGCCAGCAAATGCTGACTTGGTAAAGCGCGGGTAAAGCCTCATGCCATCATGTGCCCATTCGCGGGGGCATTATGCTTTCCCTCTGCTTAACGGCCTGAGGTGAATAACCATTTTTTCGCCTCGCAGGTGCATCATCTGGAACTCCCAGGTGGAACAGTGCAATGCTTGGCTGGTTGTCGGCGCAGCTAAAACGAGACGCGGAACTGACATCGGCCGTCCCATTCTTCTCGGACGCCGTGAAGACGTGGCTTGTCTTCGCCGCCTGCATGTTCACGGTCCTTGCAGTGATGCACCTCTTCCTGCTGCCTGAGCCGGTCAGGTGGCCGATGGTCTGGCTCGCATCCGCCTCCGCACTCTTCCTCATGACGTTCCGGATTGGCCTCTGGAGCGGATACCTGCCTTACAGACATGTGGTCCATGCGCCCTTTGTGATTGGCGTGGTGACGTGGGTGAACTGCACGGCTCATCTCTGGTTATCGGGAGAGCCAATGCAGGCAACCAACCTCGCAATCGTCATCATGGCAGCGGGTGTGGTTCTCCTGAGGTGGGTGGAATTTGTGGCCATTGCCTCCGCATGCATTGTTTCCTGGATAGCGGCCCTGGCGGCGTCGCAGACCTTGCTCGCCGATCCGGCATGGCTGCACTTCAGTATATTCCTGCTCGAGTCCCTCCTTTTCGCCAGCATCGCCTTCTATTGGCGTCGCCACACGCTTCAGCGGAACCTTCAACTGAAT
>JBEIFU010000079.1:0-10394 GCA_040382295.1 Alphaproteobacteria bacterium | reverse complement strand
ACGGGGTTACGATCGCCTCGCCCATCGTCATCAACTCCAACACCACTCAGTTCCAGGTCCTCTCAGGATCAGCAACACAAAGCGGGGCGATTGGCCAGATCGGCGGGACGCGGCCGTTCGAGAAGATCGGCGCAGGCACGCTTGTTCTCTCGGGCATAAATACGTTCAGCGGACCCACGACCATCAGCAGCGGCACGCTTGCCGTGAGTGGCGGCAACGCGCTTCTGGACAGCGCAAATGTGCTTGTCTCAAGCGGATCATCCTTCCGCGTGCAAAGTTCAGAGACAATCGGCGCACTGTCAGGAAGTGGCAATCTGCTGCTGAGCAGCGGCGCAGTGCTCACGATGGGAGGAACCAACGCGTCATGGACGTTTGGCGGAACCTCTTCAGGGGCCGGCGGGTTGAGCAAGACTGGCTCGGGCGAGCTGTCGCTTACCGGGAATCACGGCTTCACGGGCAGCCTTTCGGTCAACGGCGGTTCGCTGCGAGTTGCACCCGGGGGCTCATTTACGGGGCTCGGCAGTCTGAACATCGGCAGCGGCGCCAAGCTTGACCTCTCCTCGACGGCGCTGATCTCGACGACCAGCATGTCTGTCGCCGAGGGCGCTACCCTTCAGGCCTTTCTCACGCCGACCGCATTTCCGAAGATCACGGTCAGTGGCGTGGCAAACCTTGCCGGCACTTTCGTGGCGAACATCGATCCCGCAGCCTTTGCAGCCGCCGGCCAGTCTCGCTACGACTTCAATGGCATTGTCACAGGTGCGGTCTCGGGGAGCTTCAGCTCCGTCGTCCTGAACGATCCCTCGGGCGTTTACGAGGCCAAGCCGGTCTATAACAGCTTCGACCTCGTCATCCAGCCCAGCGCCTTGCCGGGGAACACGCTGGGCATGCAGGCCACCGACACCTTCTCGCCCAGCGTCAGCGAACGCACCAATACACTGCGATCGCCCGGATGCACCGTTGCAGGCGACACGTGGTGCTTCCGTCGGTATGCACAGGCGGAACCAACCGTGGCAACCGATGCCGTCAGCGACATCGACCCGTTTGCCTGGGCCGAAACCGGCCTGAGGGATTCTGGATCATTCTCGCTCTGGGGTCGTGGCGTCGGTGCGTGGTCACGCATGGACGGGCGAGGCGCCGCACCAGACTCCCGGCAGGAGACCTACGGCCTCATCATGGGCGCCGATCGGGTGATCGACAGCAGCCTGCTCATCGGCTTCGCCTCTCAATATACGCGCACGGACTCCGATTTCTCCGGCACGCTGAGCGGTTCCAGCATTGAAGCCGTGCAAGCTGGCGTCTACATGTCGCTCGGCGATATCGACGCCCACCTCGATGCGAGCGCCAGCGTGATTGGCTCGCAGGCCAGAACCCGCCGTCACATCGATGCGGGAGGTGTCGACCAGATCGCACGCGCGCGCTTCCAGGCGATCGCCTTCCTGCTGTCGGCAGAAGTGGGTACGGTTTTCGAGACGGAGGACCTGTTCCGGATCGAACCCCTCGCTGGTTTCAGCTTTGCCATCCAGGATACCGATGACTATCGGGAGAGCAACGATGGCGGTGCAGCGCTGATCATGTCACCGGAAGACCTCATGTCCTTCCGGACCTCGCTCGGGGCACGCATCTCGAAGGTGTATGACCTTGGTGATCGCAAATTGGTGCCTCAGTTCAGGCTGCAGTGGAAACACGAGGCACTGGATGTGCGGCCCTCCTTCCAGGCCGCCTTCGACACAGCGCCCACAACCTTGTTCGATCTCAAAGGCACGAGCCGGGCCCGGGATGCCCTTGACTTCGGCCTCTCGGGGACCATGCCGGTGACGGGGCGGATCACAGGTTACGTGGACATGTCCGGACTGATCAGCGAAGATACGCGCACGGGCGCGATATCCGTCGGGGCACGGGCAACCTGGTAGGCAGACCAGAGCGCGGTGCTTAACTGCGGTCGAGCGGCTTCATGTCCTCAAGACCGGCCGGGTCAAGGTGAGTAAGAACTTCGGCGTCAGGAAAGAGACGCCGGATCTCGCCTTCCACTTCGTCGCTGACTTCGTGCGCCTTGGCCAGCGTCATCTCCGGCGGCAGCTCCAGATGCATCTGGATGAAGGCGTGATGCCCGGCGCGCCTTGTACGCAGGTCATGAAGGCTGACAACTTCCTTGTGCGCTGCCACGACGGCCTTGATCCGGTCGCGATCCGCGTCGTCAAACTCCCGATCCATCAGCTCGTGATATGCACCCGAGACGATCTTGAAGGCACCCCAGCCGATTGTCCCCGCGATCGCGAGACCGACCATTGGATCGGCAAGGGTCCATCCCAGCCCACCGGCAAGGAAGAGCGCCAGCATCACACCCAGATTGGTTGCAAGGTCGGTCGTGTAGTGCAACTGGTCTGCGCCAATGGCAAGCGAGCGCGTCCGGTTAATCACGTAACGCTGGAACAAGACCAGCGCCAGGGTGATGACCGTGCAGGCGATCATCACGGTCAGGCCCAGTGATGTTTCAGAGACCGGGCGCGGCAGAATAAGCCGGTCAAGGGACTCAAGCAGCAGGTACGCCGCCGAGCCGCCCACGAAGGTGGCCTGGCCGAGGCCGGCCAGTGCCTCGGCCTTGCCATGACCGAAGCGATGCTCCTCGTCGGCCGGCGTCAGGGCATGGCGCACGGCGACGAGGTTCAGGGCCGAGGCAACAAGATCAAGCGCAGAATCGACAAGGGACGAAAGCAGTGCAACCGACCCCGTGGCGACCCAGGCCCAGATCTTCAGGCCAATCATCAGCGCGGCGGCTGCAACTGCCGCATGGGTTGCAAGGCGCTTGAGCCTTGCAGCCTGTTCGCCGGTAACACGCGTTCGCGTGCGATCCGCAAGACTCATGGGAACAGCTTCTCAGTGTGCCAGGGCGAGGCCGGATCCTTGCGCCGGTAAACCAGGCGATCATGAAGCCGGAAGGGCCGGTCGCGCCAGAACTCGATCTCCACAGGCGCAAGGCAGAAGCCTGACCAGTGCGGCGGCCGCGGCACGCGCCCGAGGGCATAGCGCGCGGCAAAGACTGCGATTTCCTTCTCTAGCTCAAAGCGGGCCGTGAGCGGCCTGGACTGTCGGGATGCCCAGGCCCCGATCTGGCTGTCCTTGGGGCGCGAGGCGAAATAGGCGTCCGCATCCTCGGCCGAGACCTCGCTGATCGTGCCGCGGACGCGAACCTGCCGGCGCAGCGACTTCCAGTGGAAGCACATCGCAGCCTTGCGCGCCGCCAGGAGCTCCCGGCCCTTGGCGCTCTCGTAATTCGTGTAGAAGACGAATCCGCCGCGATCGAATCCCTTCAGGAGCACCATCCTCACATTAGGCATACCGTCAGGATCGACGGTCGAAAGGGCCACTGCCGTCGGGTCGTTGGGTTCTTGCGCCGTTGCCCTTGCGAGCCACTCGCCGAATTGCTGGAATGGATCGTCGACGGCAGGGATCCCGTGCGCATCGTCTTCTTTTTCTGGGGCGTGCTGGTCCTGCATGCGATGGGCGCTGCCTTTTTTGTTGCTGCCTGAGTATACAGGGTGGGCCACGGGGGCGCACGCCCTGTCGATCGGCAGGTCACGTGGCCTGGGTGAAAAGTTTGCGGGATTTCTCATGCGCCAAGTCATGTTGCTGGTCGCCTCTCTGATCCTCGGTGGGTGCGCGACCGACATTGTCGCCGAGAAAGCCTCTCGCTTCGACGAGGGCGTGGCAGCCTATGACGCCGGAGATTTCGCCTCAGCCTACCGGATATGGGACGAACTCGCGCGCCAGGACGATCTTGCGGCCATGCGCAATGTCGCGCAGCTGCTGCGGCAAGGCCGTGGCGTCGAGAAAGATAGCGCGCGGGCATTCAAGCTTTACACCGAGGCTGCTGAAAAAGGCCTGGTCACCGCGATGGCCAATTTGGGCGACATGTACCTCGCCGGCGAAGGCACCGAGCGCAACCCGCAAGCGGCCGCGGCCTGGTATGCACGCGCGGCAAGCGCAGGGCTCTCCCTCGCGCAATGGAAGCTGGCCGACATGTATGAAAATGGCACCGGCATTCCTGTCGACAAGGAAAGGGCGCAGGCACTGCTCGAGCGCGCGGCCCGGAATGGCTACGTGCCCGCTCAGGAAAGGCTCAAGGCGCGCGGCATCACGCTTGACGCGCCGACCGAGGCAATGGCTTCGCCTCAGGCCCCGTCCGTGCCGCCGGTCGTGGCTGCCGGTGCCAGCAGCGCGCCGTCACCATCGCCGGGAGATCCCCTGCCACCCGAGATCATTTCACGCATGTCAGCCGATGACCTGACAGTCGTCCATGCCGGGCTGGCCGCCTACGCCGCCGCCGACAAAAAGCGCGCCCTTCAACTCTGGCAGGGAGCGGCATCCCGAGGCGTCCCGGAGGCCCAGTTCAGGGCGGGGCTCATGTTCGCGCAGGGTGAAGGCACGGCCAAGGATGTCATTGAGGCCTACCGCTGGTTGAGGCATGCCGCAAGCCAGGGACATCCGCGGGCAATTGAAGAACTGGCCCGCTTGTCGGCAACGCTTGCACCGGCCGAACGAGCCATAGGCGAATCTCTCGTCCGACAACCCGTTGGTGGCGCAAAAAGTACTGACTAATCTGCAGTTTTCTGGGAGTACGAATTCAGATACGAGCTGCACAGTAACGCATGCATTTCATCGCAGGAATGTGTTAAGAGCGAAGCTCAGGCGTTATTTCCCTAACGCAACGAGGACGTCGCCACGCATGTACGATCCCTATTCGGTTCTCGGAGTTTCAAGGAGTGCCGGGGAAGATGAGGTCAAGCACGCGTTCCGGCGGCTTGCCAAACGCTTCCACCCGGACACGCCAGAAGGCGCCTCCGACAAAGGCCGCCGGTTCAAGGACCTCTCGATAGCCTATGAAATCCTGGGCGACGCGCGAAAGCGCCGCGCCTATGACCGGGGAGAAATCGACGCGCACGGTAATCCACGGGCAGGCTATCGACCACCGCCGGAGCCCTCAGCCGAACCGGAGGAGGCCTTCAGCGGGGCATCCGCAAGCGAGACGCACAACGCACGAAGCCATGGCAGAACGACCGGAGCGCGGTCAGGTTTCTCGTCGGCCGGACCTGCCAACGCATCCTCCGCACAAGAGGGCTCACGCGGAGAAGCATCGGGGTCTGCCTTCCGCAACGGGTTCGAGCAAGCCTTTGGCGGCAAGTCCGCCAGCAACCGGGAGCGCCAGACCAGCAAGTCGGAAAACCGCGTCGAGGACCTTTTTGCAGAGTTCTTTGGCGACCAGGCCGAGGGCGCTGCGCACTCGGACGCTGAACAGTTTGACCTCCAGATCACCTTCGAGGAAGCAGTGCTTGGCGGGACGCGGCGCGTGAAGCTGCCGGGTGGAAAACGGTTCGACGTCCGCATTCCCCTCGGCACCAAGGACGGGCACACGATACGCCTCGCAGGCCTTGGACCTCAGGGAGAGGCCAGCGAGGCCGCGGTGACGATCGCCGTGGAACCGCATCCTTATTTCCGGCGAGAGGGCAACGATATCCTGCTCAATCTGCCGATCACGCTGGCCGAAGCCTTGCACGGTGCGAAGATCAATGTTCCGACGCTGCATGGAGCTGTCTCGATGAGGGTCCCCGGCGGCTCCAGCTCAGGCCAGGTGTTACGGCTCAAGGGAAAGGGTGTCCCGGCGCACACCATCCACCCTGCAGGCGATCAGCTGGTCACCATCCAGATCGTGCTGCCCGAGGCAGCCCATGGCGAGCTGGCCGAGATGGTCAAGCGCTGGGAGGCACAGCACCCCTACGACCCGCGCAAGAAGATGGGTGGCGTTTAGCCCCCTTCCCGCCAGCAGCCGGAACGGTCTAGCCTTGTGTTCATGAGCCAGGACCAGACCGACGACATCATCGCGCGCCTTCTGCATCATTACGGGCAGGGCCTGTCGCCCGGCGCCAGCGTTGTACCGCCCATCGTGCCGACGGCGGTGTATCACCTGCCAGGCATGCCGTCGGCAGCATCACACCAGTATGGTCGCTTCCACAACCCGACATGGGAGGCACTTGAGGAGGCACTGGGGCTTCTCGAAGGCGCAGAGACCGTGCTTTTTCCATCCGGCATGGCAGCCATCGCGGCGGTCATGTTCGCAAGCCTCCGTCAGGGTGATCGTATCCTCCTGCCGTCGGATGGCTATTACACGACCCGTGTGCTGGCCGAGACCTATCTGGGTCGATTGGGCGTGACGTGCCACACCCGCCCGACTGCAACCTTTTCTGACGGTGGATTTGCAGGATATCGGCTTGTCTTCATCGAGACACCCTCGAACCCCGGGCTTGACGTCTGCGATCTCGCCGGCGTCGCCGCACAGGCACACCAGGCCGGTGCGCTGGTCGTGGCCGACAATACGACGATGACGCCCCTCGGCCAGCGACCGCTAGATCTTGGCGCGGACGCAGTGGTGAATTCCGACACCAAGGCCATCAATGGCCACTCGGACGTACTCATGGGCCATGTCGCCTCCCGCGATCCCGCCTTTTGTCAGGCCTTGCGGGACTGGCGACGCTATTCAGGCTCGATCCCGGGGCCCTTCGAGGCCGCGCAGGTGTTCCGTGGCCTGGAAACACTTGAACTTCGCTTTGCACGCATGTGCACCAGCGCGCAGACACTGGCACCACTCCTCAAGGCGCATCCAGCCGTTCTTGACCTGCGCTATCCAGGCCTGGCCAGCCATCCAGGGCACGCCATTGCTGCCCGGCAGATGGCGACCTTCGGCGCCATGCTGACCCTGACCCTCAAGGACGGCCCCACCGCCGAGCGTTTCCTGCAGGATTGCCCGCTGGTCCAGCCATCCACAAGCTTCGGCGGCGTGCGGACCTGCGGGGAACGTCGTGACCGCTGGGGCGATGCCGTGGTTCCCGGCTTCGTCCGGCTCTCTGTAGGGATCGAGCCAACCGCGCAACTTGCCTCCGCAATCCAGCGCACGCTCGACCATCTGGCATGAGGGGCGACCGCAAATGGACTGTATAGTCCATTCCATTCTCACCACCCCTGGTACCCCGCGGCGGTGACTGGACCCGACATTTCGAGGCCTCGGCATTAGGTTGCCGTTTTACTTCTTGTTCATACTCCTCGGAATTGGACTTCTCAGTCCACCACTGATTCGCCAGCATGGTAACAACCGGCGAATCACTTGGGACGTGATCCGCCGGGACACGGGGGAATGAAAAACCAACAAGATGAGTGGGTGCAATGAGCCGCCAGACTTCCACAGCCTTGCAACTGACGCCGTCACAATTGCTGTCCGCAAGGGCCCGTATCCTCGAGGCAGCCGCAGAGATGTTCCGGACACACGGCTATGACGTCTCTATGGATGTGATCGCGACTGCAGCGAATGTTTCGAAGCAAACGCTCTACAACCAGTTCGGCAGCAAGGAAGACCTGTTCAAGGCCATGATCGCCGACAGGGCTGCCGTGATGCGGGCACCGCTCAGCGCATCGGCGCTCGAGCGCCACCCTCGCGACATGCTGGCCGATATAGCGCGGCAGTACTACCAGCACGCCTGCGGCGAGCACGAAATCGGCTACTACAGGATGATGATCGGCGCCAGCCAGCAGTTCCCGGAAATCGGACGCGCGTTTTACGAGGCCGGCCCCAAGCAGATGGTCGAAGCGCTGGCACAATGGATTGCCCGAGAGGAGCGCCTGGGCCGCCTCGACACGGGCGGCGACCCTGTTCTGGCAGCCGAACACTACCTGTCGCTGGTGTCGGGTCAGATCGAAACGCGGGGCCTTCTGGGCCTGTGGGCCGAAATGTCACCCGCGGAGATGGAACGTCGCGCTCGGTTTTGCGCCGATATTTTCATGCGCGCCTTTGGGCCACACCGTCTCATGGCCTGACCAGCCGGCCCTTGGAGCCGATTGTGGCCCCGAATGCACTGGACCGTGTTTGCCCGACTGGCCTAGGCTTGCCTCAGGGACAGAGACTTATCGGGGGACTGCATGATCCGGGGACTTTTCCGCGCTCTGCGCTGGCTGTTGTTGATTGCACTCGTGGTGGGTGGCTATGCCGGCTACCGCATCGTGTGGGGCACACCCTTCACCATCACCCAGCTTGCAGACCGGCAGGCAATCCAGTTCCTGCTAGATACACCTGAGCTGCTGACGGCCATCGGCCTGGTGGATGGCACGATGCTGGACTACCATTCGGGTGCACTGTCGGACTACGGCGTCGCCGAGCGTGATCGCACCTACGCCAGGGCTGAACGCAACCTGTCCGAATTGGAGGGATTCGATCGGGCATCGCTGAGCCTGCAGGACCAGATCACCCACGACATACTGACGTTCCAGTATGGACGCCTGCTCGATGGCAGGAAATATCCATGGAGTTCAGGCGGCGGGCTCTACGCCATCAGCCCCATGTGGGGCGGACAGGTTGGGATCATCAATTTCATGACCCAGACCCACACGATCAAGAACCGGCTGACAGCGGAAAACTACGTCAAGCGCGTCGCGCAGGTGGCAGCGCGTCTGGACAAGGTGACGGCCGAGTCCCAGCGCCAGTTCAGCCTCGGTGTCGTCCTGCCCATCTCGCTGCTCGACAAGTCGCTGGCCATCATCAAGGACACGGTGACACCGAAGCCTGCCGAGCACCCTCTCGTCTCGACGCTGGGCGAAAAGATCGACAAGGCCAAGTCCGGGGATATCGATACAGCGCTCAAGGCGAGCCTCATGGCCGAAACCGCCCGCATTGTGGAGAACGAGATCTACCCCGCCTATGCGCGAATGACGGCGGCACTCGAGGCCATGCGACCTGAATCGGAAAAGCAGACCGACGGTGTCGACCGGCTACCGGGCGGCAAGCAGTTCTACGCCGAAGCACTGAAGCGGAACACGACCACGGACTACACGGCGGAAGAAGTCCATCAGCTGGGCCTCGACGAGGTCGCGCGCATCACGCGCGAGATGGACGCGATCCTGGTCTCGCAGGGCCTGACCAAGGGCACGGTCGCCGAACGCACGGCAAAGCTTGGCGAAGATCCGCGTTTCCTGTTCCCGGATAGCGACGAAGGACGCAACCAGATCCTGGCTGAGTATGACCGGCTCCTGAAGGAGATAGCCAAGGTCGTGCCCGACTATTTCGAAACGATCCCGACCACCCCGCTCGAGGTACGACGCGTGCCACCAGCCTCCGAGAAAGGCAGTGCGGGGGCCTATTACAACGGCGCAGCCCTCGACGGATCACGGCCGGGCGTGTTCTACGCCAATCTGCGTGACCCGAAGGAAACGCCCAAATGGTCGATGAAAACGCTGGCCTATCACGAGGGGATCCCGGGCCATCACTTCCAGATCGCAATCGGTCAGAACCTGCGCGGCCTGCCCTTCATCCGCCAGCAGACACTGTTCACCTCCTATGCCGAAGGCTGGGCCCTCTACGCCGAGCTGCTGGCAAAGGAAATGGGGATGTACAAGGATGACCCGCTGGGAGACCTCGGGCGGCTGCAGGCAGAGATCTTCCGCGCCGCACGACTTGTCGTGGACACTGGTCTTCACGCCAAAGGGTGGACCCGCGAACAGGCAATCGACTACATGGCAGGCGCAACGGGCATGGCGGTCACCGACGTGACGACCGAAATCGAGCGTTATATGGCACTGCCCGGCCAGGCGTGCGCCTACAAGGTCGGTCAACTCAAGATGCTGGCCTTGCGCGAGAAGGCGCGCCGGGCGCTGGGCGACCGCTTCAGCATCAAGACCTTCCACAAGGTGGTACTCGAAAACGGCGCGGTGCCGCTAACCGTGCTTGAACGCCTGATCGATGACTGGATCGCGAGGGAAAAGCCGCCTGCCTGAGTGAAGGGCGCGCCCATGGCAGCATTCGGACGGTCGTTGAGGCCCCTCTGGCATCTGGAGGCCGATGGGGTGTTTCTCAACCATGGCTCGTTCGGGGCATGCCCGAAGCCAGTCCTCGAGGCACAGTCGCGCTGGCGCGAAACCATGGAGCGCCAGCCCGATGTCTTTTTCAGGCAAACCACCTCGGCACTCAATCCCGACAACGCCCTACGAAATGCAGCCGCGCGCCTTGGCCAGTTCATCGGCGCTCGGGGCGACCACATCGCCTTCCTCGGCAATCTGACAGAAGCCGTAAGCGTCGTGCTGCGGGCCTTCCCGCTGCAGGCAGGCGACGAAATCCTGCTCCTGGACTGCGTGTATAATTCGGTGCGCCGTGCGGTGGAAGAAAGGTGCCTGGAAACCGGTGCGCGCCCGATGATCGTCGACCTGCCCATGTCCCTGGATCCCAACGCGTGCCTTGCGCGTGTGGAAGCGGCCGTGACCCCGAACACGCGCCTGGCGATCATCGACCACATCGCTTCCGCACCAGCACTGATGCTTCCAGTCAAGGACATGACTGCAGCGCTGCGGGCAAAGGGCGT
>JBEIFU010000078.1:0-10584 GCA_040382295.1 Alphaproteobacteria bacterium | reverse complement strand
GCGGGACAAGATCGGCAAGACCGTGACCGATGCGCTTGGTGAGCTGGGTTATCTGGGCGTTGGCACAGTTGAGTTCCTGTATGAAAACGGCGAATTCTATTTCATCGAGATGAATACGCGCCTGCAGGTCGAACACCCTGTTACCGAAATGATTACGGGTCTCGACCTCGTGCGCGAACAGCTGCGCGTGGCGCATGGCGAGATCATCCCGTTTAGCCAGTCCGACGTGACCTACTCGGGCCATTCCATCGAATGCCGCATCAATGCAGAGAATCCGAAAACCTTCCGACCATCTCCAGGGCTGATCCGTGACTTCCACGTTCCTGGTGGCCTCGGCGTGCGCGTGGACTCGGCCGCCTATTCCGGCTACCGCATCCCCCCTAACTACGACAGCCTGATCGGCAAGCTCATCGTGCACGGAAAGAACCGCACGGAGTGCCTCATGCGCCTGCGACGCAGCCTGTCCGAGTTTGTGATCGATGGGATAGAGACCACCATTCCCCTCTTTCAGGCGCTGGTGAACGAAAGAGACATCATCAGTGGTGACTACTCCATTCACTGGCTTGAGAACTATCTGAAGCGGCAGGACGTCGGGTAACGCGTTGGCCAGTCGCGAGGTCAGCACCCTTTCGCCGCGCATGCTGCTTGCGGCATATCGGGAAGGGATCTTTCCGATGGCCGAAGACCGGGAGGATCCAGACGTCTTCTGGATCGATCCACCGCGGCGCGGGATAATCCCGCTGGACAAGTTTCATATACCCCGGCGGCTGGCACGCACCATGCGCGGATCAGCATTCCATGTAACTGTCGACCGCGCGTTCCAGCGCGTCGTTTCCCTGTGCGCTGAACAAGTTGCGATGCGCCCGCACACGTGGATCAATGAAGAAATCGAGACATCGTATGTGGAACTCTTCGCCCAGGGCCACGCCCACAGTGTGGAGGTATGGGGCGGCGAGGACCTGATCGGCGGCCTCTACGGCGTATCGATTGGAGCCGCCTTCTTTGGCGAGAGCATGTTCAGCCGTGCCACCGACGCAAGCAAGATCGCCCTGGTCCACCTTGTCTATCGGCTCCGCAAGGGCGGATACCAACTGCTCGACTCGCAATTCATCACGACGCATCTGGCGCAATTCGGTGCAGTTGAAATATCGAGATCAGCCTACCGGAAACTGCTGGCGCCAGCAGTGGCAGCAACTGCCAATTTCTATGAATTGGGCGGAACCGGCGACGTATTGGCTGCAGGCGCAGTTTTGCAGCTCACGACCCAGATGTCGTAGACGGGGTGCTCCAGTGCATTCAACGCAGGGCTCGACGCAAACATCCAGCCATTGAAGATCTTCTGGATCGTGCCATCCGACTTGCGCTCCTGGATTTCTAGAAAGGCCGCAGACTCAGGCGGCTCCTCAGGAGGACGGGTCTTGCAGGCATGGGCCTTCACGATAAGCGTATTGTAGAAAGCCTGCTGCCTCAGATTGACTTCGAACTTCGCCGTTCGCGCGGCAATCTTGTCGATGCCTCCGAGCACGACGCCAAGGGCCGTCGGCGCTGTCCCTGTGGCAGGCCCCGGAATGATGACCTCCGGAGGCGGAACATCCGACGGCGGGGGCACAATCTCGGGCTCCACCGGCGGAGGCGGGGGCGGCAGCTCGACCTCTTGCGACAGGGGCTCGACCGGCTCAGGAATGGGAATCTCTACCGGAGGCTGCTCTGTCTGTGCGATCGACGGCAGCGCCAGGAGCGCGCCCGCGACAGCCACCACGCCGACACCCAGAACCAGGTAATTTCGCATGCCGTTTTTTCCTTTGCCCATTGGCCTCAGGGCATTGCCGGCGAAGGAACGTGAAGCGTCTCTCCGGCGGGTGCAGACGGCGCCGGCTTCGACTCTCCGCCTGACATCGACTGGACAAAGAGAGTGATGAGATCAACCGATCCCTGGGTACGATCAAATTCGGCACCTGGCTTCATGTTGGTCTCGCTGCCGCCCGGAAGAACGGCAAGATAAGAGCCCCCGAGCAGCCCCTCGCTGGCGACCTTGATCGACGAATCGTCCGGGATCGGAATGTCGTTCTTCACACTCATCTTGACGACGGCCCGATAGGATTTCGTGTCGATGTCCTGGCCCGTCACCGTGCCGATCTTGATGCCCGAGAGCCTGACATCAGTTCCGACATTGATGCCGTCGATGCGTTCGAACTTGGCTATGACCTCATAGCCCCGCACAGCACCCGACTCAGTCGAACTCCACCCGTAGTAAAAAAAGAAGACGGCCAAGGCGACCACCGCCGCGCCAATCAATGTCTCCACAAACCCGTTCTGCATGGACCCCATTTCCCTACTTTGGTTGCCAGGCTTCATAGTCGCCCGTGGCATGCGGACGCTGACCAGCGGACGCAAGACTTCCGGCAGGCTTTTGTGCAAGCGGCGTTCCCGTCAGGTTAGGCCGGTGCTCTCGCTCCCAGGCCTTGACCTTCGGCGGCTCGACCGTCGGGGGCGTGTCGACAGTATGGTGGAGCCAACCATGCCACTCAGCCGGGACAAGCGATGCCTCCGCAACATTCTTGTACAGTACCCAGCGACGCTTGCCGCCTGCCGTCTGGTAATAGGCATTCCCGAAGATATCCTCGCCCACGAGACGGCCGTGCCGCTTTGTGAACAGCCAGGTACCTATCGTGTACCCGTTCCACCACGTCAGCAGCCAATTCAGGAATTTCAGCATCTGTTCCTTGACTCAAATTCGGCCGGACTATTGCCCGGCAGAGAACGATCGTAAAGCGGTGCTTTTGAGGCCGCTGGGAGTTTCTCTCTCTGGTTGTATTTCTTTAAGAACCTAGCGCCTCGGTTGAGTCCCCGACCCAGATGGGACCGGAAGAATTCTGATTTCCACACGCTCACCGGGTCGCAACCAGGCCCGTGCCGCGTCCACCACGTCCTTGCGCGTTACGGAACTGACGTCACTGATCTGAGTACGGATCGCCTCAATCGCACGAGGATCCGATTGCAGATCGGCAATGGCCCCCACCCAGAAGCCATTTCCAAGCCTGTTCTTTTCCAGCGCCTTTACCAGCGGCTCACGGGCCCGCTCGATGGCGTCGTCAGTCAGCTTCCCCGACACGATCTCGTTGATGACCTCATCAACCGTTCGAAAGAAGTCTTCCACCAGCTCAGGCTTGGTCTCGGAAGAGGCCGCAATGAAGCCGAAGTCCGGGAAGACCGAAGAAAAGCTCGCACTGGCCGTCGGTGAGTAAGCCGCGCCCTGCGCCTCGCGGAACTCATCCGTCAGACGGACCTTGATGATCTCGCGCAGCAGCGAAAGGGTGCGCGCACGTCGCATGTCCGAATAGAACCCGGGCCCGCGCCAGGCAACATAGGCCAAGGCCTGGTCGGGGGCACCCTCATGCATGAAGCGATACTTGCCGCCGCCCGTGGGGAAGGTGACGGCGCGAGCCCCGTCAGGGGCCTTGAACTGCGTTGGACGCGATGGCAGCGCACCGAAGGTGGCGGCCACAGCCCGAATGGCATCTTCCTCCATCATGTCACCGACGATCGACACCTCCAGCGGCGCCGACGACAAGGCCGGCGCGACAACAGCTTCCAGGTCCTTCATGGAAATGGACTGCAGGTCGGCAAGAGTAGGAAACTTCCAGCGGAGGTCACGCGCGCGCAGGAGCGACGACACCTCGCGCGACAGAACACGCCCGGGGCTCGAGTTGAACTGCTTCAAATCGTCTTCTGCGGATGCAAGCTGGCGTTCAAGACCTTCAGGTCGATAAGCGGGATCCGTCGCAAAGGCAGCAAGCAGCTGGAGCTGCAGCGCAAGGTCCTTTCCATTCGTGCCACCACTGAAGACGAACGCATCCTCACCAAGCCGTGCCGACATCGAGACAATCCTGCCCGCAAGAGCCTCCTCCAGCTCGTCCGTGGTCAGCTTCTTCAATCCGCCTTCGCTGAAGGCAAAGGGCAACATCCAGTACAAGCCCACCCGGTCACGCGGCAGCGACAGGAAACCGCCAGCAAAGCGAACAGTTACCGAAGCCGTGTCCTTGTCGAAGTCGGTCCGCTTGATGTTCAGACGCACACCGTTCTCGAAGCGGATCAGGCTGACACCCAGGTCCTCGATGACACGCCGCTCGGCGACTTTCCCCGGGGCGCCAAAATTGTCGTAAGGAAATGCAAGCATGCTGCGTTCGGCAAGCGGGGTCACCTTTGCTCGACTGCTTCGGGTGAAAGCATCCGTGACAGCTGCCGAACCATCTGCAACCATCTCGGCGCTGGATACGACGACGATGGGACCATAGCCCTTGGAAATCTCGCGCAGACCAGCCTGCACAGCCTTCGGTGTCAGACTGGGGGCATAGGCCCCGAACAGGGCCAGCTCGTCAGCAGGGCTTGTCTCCACCGTTCTCCCATCGAAACCAGAGACGATGGACCCAGCCAGCCTCGAGGACTGGCGGGTTGCCGCAGAGGCAACAGCATCTTCAAGGCCAGCACGCCACTCTTTCGCCTCTCGCTCGATCTCCGCGGCACTGAAACCGTGCTCCAGCGCGCGACGCAGTTCCTGCTCGGCAGCAGCCAACGCCGTTCGCCACGTGCCAGGCTTCGATGAAACGGAAAGTGCGTAAGAGTTGCCAACGCCCCGCTCGCGGCTGTAACCGACACCCGCGGAAATGAAGGGCGGGTTCGCTCCTCGGGCCAGGCGCTCAAGCCGGCGGTTCACGATGGCATTCGCCATCCACCAACGGGCATCGCGGCTGCGGGACTGGGTATTGTCGATATCCTGAGAGGCCGGGCCGATCCAGTTGACCGTCACAGACTCTGGCAGGTTCTTTTCGATGACGACGGCACCAGTCAGACCGCGTGCCTTCGGGACGCCCATATCCGGATCCGGCACATCCGCACCCGACCCTTTCCAGTCTGCAAAGCTGCGTTCGATCTTCTGCCTGACGTCGTTGACATCAATATCGCCGACGACCACGAGCAGGGCGCGCTCAGGGCGGTAATTTCGCTGATAGTACTCGAGCAGCTTCTCGCGCGTGGCCGCTTCGATGGTTTCCTTGAGACCTATCGGCAACCGATTGGCCAGCAGCTGCCCCTCGTACCAGAGCTTCCAGCGAGCCTCGAGGGCACGATACTCGGGTGTGTTGCGGGAACGCTGCTCGGCGAGGACCACCCCCTTTTCACGCTCGATCGCCTTGGGGTCCAGGTTCAGGTTCTCACCAACTTCCCTGAACAGCATCAGCCCGGTATCAACAAGATCCGCCGAATTCCTGGGCAATTCGAGCATGTAGACCGTTTCATTGGTGCTCGTGTAGGCATTTGTGTGGGCACCGAAAGCAAGCCCCTTGCGCTGCAGGAGCTTCACGAACTCACCTTCGGGCACGTTCTTGGAACCATTGAAGGCCATGTGCTCGAGGAAATGCGCCAGGCCGCGCTGGTCCTCCCGCTCCTGGACAGAGCCCGCCGCAATGCGAAGCCGCAAGGAGACGGCGCCAGCCGGCTGCGTTCCGCGCATGATCGCGTAACGCATGCCGTTGGCCAGAACGCCGTAAGTAATACCAGGATCATGCCTGAGATCACTCACCTCATGGGGCCAAGACGCATAGTCAGGCTTCTGGGGCTGCAGTGTCGCCACGGCCGCACCCGGCCGCTGGCCAACGCATGAAGACAGGACCAAGGTGAGGACAACCAGGATCCCCGCACGCAAGACGCCTGAACGGATCGCCATCTGCCGCCCCCCCTTTTTCTAATGCATTAACTAAACATGATCACGGACCGCGCGAGTTCCCCGCGCTTGAGCTCCTCAAGACCTTCGTTGACATCCTCAAGGCGAATGCGTCGCGAGATCATCTGGTCAAGCTTCAGCTTTCCGGACATGTAAAAGTCCACAAGGCGAGGCATATCGACCGGGAAGCGGTTCGACCCCATCAGCGATCCCTGAATCTTCTTTTCACCCAGAAAATCGGCTCCATGAAGCTCAATACTGACGCCCACCGGGATCATGCCTATGATGTTGGCCGTTCCGCCCCGGCCCAACATGCGAAAGGCCTGCTCGGCCGTCTGTTTGAGGCCGATGGCTTCAAAGGAATGATGTACCCCACCACCCGTTAGCTCGATGACCTGCTTGACCGGATCACCGTCCTTTGGGTTGACGACGTCGGTTGCGCCAAACTCCTTGGCCAGGTTCAGCTTCGATCCCAGCATGTCGACGGCAATGATCCGCCCGGCGCCCGCGATGGCAGCGCCATTTATGCAGGCAAGGCCAACGCCACCGCACCCAATGACAGCGACTGTCTCGCCAGGTCTGACCTTGCTTGTGTGCATTACGGCGCCGACCCCCGTCATGACCGAACACCCGATCAGGGCTGCGCGATCGAGAGGCATATCCTTGCGGATCCTCACGCAAGCATGTTCGTGAATGAGCATCTGCTCGGCGAAAGACGACAGGTTCAGATACTGGTTCATGCTGCCAGCCGTCGCAGCAAGCCTGGGCTTGTCGGTTTTGAGGCGGCGGGTATCGGGGCTGATGCAGCGAGACATGAACCCTGTCACGCAATGCTCGCAATGGCCACAGAAAGCCGAGAGGCAGGTGATCACGTGATCACCCGGCTTGACCGTTCGCACTTCCGATCCGACCTGCTCGACGACACCGGCCGATTCATGGCCAAGAACAGCTGGAAGCGGGTGCGGATAATGACCCTCCACGAAATGCAGATCCGAATGGCACACGCCTGCGGCAACAGTGCGGATCAGAACCTCATGCGGGCCCGGCTTGCTGATCTCGACATCTTCAATCGACAGGGGCTTCTTCACTTCACGAAGGACGGCGGCTTTCATGGGAGCTACTCCGATGCTGTGTCAGCTTTGACGCCGAGGTTAGCCCGCCGAAGCCTCCCGTGTCACCCGCGATCAGACGCTCGGCCGGCGCACAAAGCCCTCAGGAGCGGGCTCTTTCTCGTTCTTGATATCGATGCCGGTCACGCTGGCGGCAGCCGGCCCTTGCGTACAGGCCCTGAGAATGTCCTGTACCGCGGCGTCGGGACCCGAGACAAAGGCCTCGACAGTTCCGTCGGACCTGTTGCGGACCCAGCCGTTCAATCCGCGGACGCGGGCCTCCTCAACAACCCAATCCCGGAAGCCGACGCCCTGCACGCGCCCTGAAATACGAAGACGGAAGTGGGTTTGTTCATTCGAACTCAAGGATCACCGCATCCACGGGCAAGCTGTCACCGGGCTTCGCTGCGATGCGCTTGACCACGCCATCGCGCTCAGCGCGCAGAACATTCTCCATCTTCATGGCCTCGACCACAGCCAGCACCTCGCCAGCCTTGACGTCCTGCCCTTGCTGAACCGCAATCGAGATTACAAGCCCAGGCATGGGGCACAGCAATTGCTTCGATGTATCAGCAGGTGGCTTCTCGATCATGTGCCCGGCCAACATCGCGACACGAGGACGGCGCACGCTGACGGCCGCCCTCGCCCCACGATGCATCAATCGATAGAGGTCAGACTTGCGCGCCACCTGCATCGCCAGAGGCTCACCGGCCACCTCGCCAAGAAAAACGGGCTCGCCCGGCTTCCAGGTACTCTCGACTTCCACCATGCGAGAGAACTTGCCCTCACCCAAGCGGACAGCCACAACGTCTCGTCCTTCCGTCATTGTACGAACAGCCAGAACATCCAGGTTATTGATGCCGACGGTCCACTCCTTGGGAATGGCCGACGCACCGTTCAGCTGGCCGGATATGCGCCTCCGCCGCTCTTCCTCGCGAAGGTGCATGAATACAGCGACCGATGCCATGCGATCCTTCAGCTCCGGCGTGAGGTCGGCCCCCTCGAACCCACCCTTGAATTCCTCTGCGATGAAGTTAGTCGACAATCGCCCGGAACGGAAACGCGGGTGCATCATCACAGCCTGCAGAAAGGCGATGTTGTGCCGGATGCCATCGATATGGAACTGGTCCAGTGCATCGGCCATAAGGTCGATCGCCTGCTCGCGTGTAGCAGCATGCGAGCAGAGCTTGGCAATCATCGGATCGTAGTAGATGGAAATCTCACCGCCTTCGAACACGCCAGTATCGTTGCGGATGGTCTTGCCATTCGCAGTCGTTTCTGTCGGTGGGCGATAGCGTACGAGCCTGCCCGTCGAAGGTAGAAAGTTGCGATAGGGGTCCTCGGCATAGATCCGGCTTTCGACGGCCCAGCCCTTGTACTTCACGTCTTCCTGGCGGATCGCGAGTTTCTCGCCTGCGGCAACGCGGATCATCTGTTCCACAAGGTCGAAGCCGGTAATCAACTCGGTGACCGGATGCTCGACCTGCAGACGCGTATTCATCTCGAGGAAGTAGAAATTGCGGTCCTTGTCGACGATGAACTCGACCGTACCGGCGCTTTCGTAATTCACCGCCTTGGCCAGCGCAACGGCTTGCGCCCCCATGGCTGCGCGGGTCTTGTCGTCGAGGAACGGCGAGGGCGCCTCTTCAATGACTTTTTGGTGGCGACGCTGGATCGAGCACTCACGCTCTCCCAGATGGATGACGTGACCATGCTTGTCACCGAGAACCTGAATCTCGATATGACGGGGCTCCGTCACGTATTTTTCTATGAATAGCCGGTCGTCACCGAAGGAAGCCTTAGCCTCGTTCTGCGAGCTCTGAATAGCCTGCGCCAACTCCGCTTCAGCATAAACGATACGCAATCCCTTGCCGCCACCGCCTGCCGAAGCCTTCACCATCACGGGATAGCCAATCTCGGCGGCAATACGTTGGGCCTCCTTGAGGTCCTTGATCTCGCCGATATAGCCGGGGACGGTCGACACCTTGGCCTTGGCGGCGAGCTTCTTGGACTCGATCTTGTCCCCCATCGCCGCGATGGCATGCTTGTTGGGTCCAATGAAGGCGATGCCATTGGCGGCCAGCGCGTCGGCAAAGGCCTCGCGCTCGGACAGGAAGCCGTAGCCGGGGTGCACGGCTTCCGCACCAGTCTTCTTGCAGGCCTCCACGATCCTGTCGATCACCAGATAGGACTGTGCGGAAGGCGGCGGGCCGATGAAGACTGCCTCGTCCGCCATATCCACGTGAAGCGCTGCAGCATCAGCCTCGGAATAGACGGCCACGGTCTTGATCCCCATGCGCCGCGCTGTCTTGATGACGCGACAGGCGATCTCTCCGCGGTTTGCAATCAGTATCTTCTTGAACATTGTTGCCTGCCCGATGTCGTCCGTGTCCCCGCGATGGGAAGTGCCGGATCCTGTTGCCCTGCTTGATGCCTAGTGACGTGACTTGAGGCTTCGCTCCCGAATGATCCGAAACTCGTTCCCGCGGTACCAGCTAGGCCACGCCTTGCTGTTCGCAATGCGGCTACCAACGTGGTACATGGTCTCCATTGTCTGAACCGGTCCTCGCAGGTCCCACTTGGGATCGAATTCGTCCGATGGCTGATGATAGCGGTTCTTTGCATAGTCCTGCCGGAGCGCCTGCCCCGCCGCGCGCCCGCCCTCGACCAAATCGGTCCCCGCCCCTGCATAGAGCATCGGCACGCCAACCTTTGCGAGGCTGATATGGTCTGACCGATAGAAGAAGCCCTTCTCGGGCTCCGGGTCGGGCGACATGGAGCGGCCCTGCCTCTTGAGCACGCGTCCCAAGATGTTCTCAAGTTGCGACGCGCCCGAACCAACCACAGTCATGTCGCGGGATGGCCCCGCGGGACCCATCCCGTCGAAATTCAGACCCGCAACGATGCGCTTCAACGGAACGACAGGGTTGCGGGCAAAATACTCGGATCCAAGCAGCCCCTGTTCTTCCAATGTCACGGCGGCGACCATGATCGACCGGCGCGGCGGCTTGGGTGCCTTGGCAAACGCCTCGGCCATCTCAAGGATCGCCGAGATGCCGGAGGCGTTGTCGACCGCACCGTTATAGATCTTGTCGGCACCGGGAACGTCAGGCTTCACGCCAATATGATCCCAGTGGCCCATGTAGAGAACATATTCATCGGGTTTGACGCGACCCGGCAGAACACCGATCACATTGCGGGTCGTCAGCTTCATCACCGATGAGACTGTCCGGGTGCTGAGCTTCAGACCAGTCATCGCTACTGATCTGAAGCCTCGCTTGTTTGCGGCGATGCGCAGATCGTCATAGTTCAGGCCCGCATTCGCAAAGAGTTCACGCGCCACCTCGGTCGTGATCCATGCGTGAACGGTCGAGCGGTCAGCGTTGCCATCGGCGTTGTCCAGATAGGACTTCGAACCCGTGTTCGAGTTGCGAACGACCTGCCAGCCATAGGCAGCGGGTTCCGTTTCATGGACTATGATGACGGCCGCTGCGCCGCGACGCGCGGCTTCCTCGAACTTGTAGGTCCAGCGGCCATAATATGTCATGGCACGCCCCTTGAAGAGGCTCTCGTCCTTGGTAATGAAGCCGGGATCATTGATGAACAGGACAACCGTCTTGCCCTTGACATCCACACCTTCATAGTCGTTCCAGCCATATTCTGGCGCGTTGACACCGTAGCCGACAAACACCAGGTCAGAACCCGAAACCTCCTGCTCGGTTTTGTCAAAGCGGGGGGTCCAGAATGCAACCTCGT
>JBEIFU010000077.1:0-10687 GCA_040382295.1 Alphaproteobacteria bacterium | reverse complement strand
GTCTGCGACTGTACACGGTGCGCACCCGCCTGCACGCCGCCCCTGCAGAACGCCCTACTCTTTTCCTGGGAAGCTTTCGACAAACTTCACGGTAAAGTCCGGAAAGGATTGAACGTACTGGACGGTGAAGTCCGGAAAGGATGTCACCATCTCCCACTTGCCGCAGCGATCTGGGAATGATGCCACGTGCTGTACTTTGAGGTCGGGAAAGCTCTCGACAAGCTTCACCTTGAAATCCGGGAAAGACGTAACGACCTGCACTTTCCCGAACAGGGGCTTGCCTTTGTAGCTGCAATTGCTGATGCGTTCGGCCGCAAATGCCGGCGCGGCAATTGTGGCTGCCGTGGCCAGCGACAACGTGAACAGGCGCAGCATCATGGCTCTTCCCTTCGATTGCCTTGAGAAACAGGCGGTCCGCGCCTATTGTCCGACGCCATGACGCACACAATCAAGCCCATTCAAGTTGTCGGCGGCGGCCTTGCGGGGTCCGAGGCCGCCTGGCAGGCCGCGCAAGCGGGTGTCCCCGTGATCCTGCACGAAATGCGGCCGAACCGCATGACCGAAGCCCACACGGGACAAGGACTTGCCGAACTGGTCTGCTCGAACTCCTTCCGATCAGATGACTGGGAGAACAACGCCGTCGGTCTGCTGCATGAGGAGATGCGCCGAACAGGATCATTGATCATGAAGGCGGCCGACCTTCACAAGGTGCCGGCGGGCGGAGCACTGGCAGTTGACCGCGAGGCGTTCTCAGCCGCCGTCGAAGGCGCACTGGACAAACACCCGCTCATCACCATCGTGCGCGAGGAGGTTGCCGGCCTGCCCCCTGCCGATTGGGACAATGTGGTTATCGCAACGGGGCCCCTGACCTCGGCGCCTCTGGCGGAGGCCGTTCGGCAACTGACGGGTGAGGACGCGCTGGCCTTCTTCGACGCAATCGCACCCATTGTTCACAAGGACAGCATCGATTTCTCACGGGCCTGGTTCCAGTCCCGCTATGACAAGGCAGGTCCGGGCGGGGATGGTGCCGATTACATCAACTGCGCAATGGACCGGGAGCAGTACGAGGCCTTTGTGGCAGCACTTCTGGCGGGCGAAAAGACAGACTTCAAGGAATGGGAAAAAAGCACCCCCTATTTCGAGGCCTGCCTGCCGATAGAGGTCATGGCCGAGCGAGGCCCCGAAACACTGCGCTTCGGACCGATGAAGCCCGTTGGCCTGACCGATCCGCATACGGGACGGCGCCCCCACGCAGTCGTTCAGTTGCGCCAGGATAATGCACTGGGGACACTTTACAACATGGTCGGCTTCCAGACGAAGCTGAAGCATAGCGAGCAGACGCGGATCTTCCGCATGATACCGGGCCTTGAAGACGCACAGTTCGCGCGGCTGGGAGGGCTGCACCGCAACACGTTCATCCAGTCGCCAAAAGTGCTGGATGGACAACTTCGGTTGAAGGCCCAACCGCGGCTGCGCTTTGCTGGGCAGATGACAGGCGTTGAAGGCTATGTCGAAAGCGCGGCCATCGGACTTGTTGCCGGACGCATGGCCGCAGCAGAGCGTTTGGGCGGATTGCTCTTGCCCCCACCCCGCACGACAGCACTGGGCGCGCTTGTCAGCCACATCACCGAAGGCGCGGACGCGAAGACCTTCCAGCCTATGAACGTGAACTACGGCCTGCTCCCCGACATGGAGCCGCTGCCCGGCGTCAAGGGCAAGGATCGGGGACGAGCCAAGAAGCAAGCGATGTCACGCCGGGCACTGGTTGACCTCGCCACATGGTTAGGCACCGCACAAGCGCCACGCGCAGCCTGATCCAAGGGCTAGATCAGGTGGATGGGAGGTCCTGGCCACCCGCAACCGCAACAAGCTTCTCGACGCGCCTGTCTATCGAGGGATGGGTCGCGAACAGGTCGGCGAACGTATTTCGCCTATTGTCGATACACATCTCCATGATGCCGGATGGCACGTTCACAAGCTCGGACTTTCCCTCGATCTTGCGCAAGGCACGGATCATGGCATCGGGGTTCTTCGTCAGCTCAACCGAACCTGCATCCGCCAGATACTCGCGCGAGCGCGAAAGCGCGAAGCGGATAACCAGCGACAGAAACCAGGCGATGGCGATGATCACCATGGCGATCACGATGGCCAGCATGCCACCGCCGCCCTTCCGGTTCCCGCTTGAAGAGGAGGAGCGCAGGCGCATGTGCCGCATCGAGCGAAAAGCGATCTCTCCCACAAGCGTAATCACGCCTGCAATGATGACGGCCACCACCATCAGTCGCACGTCTCCGTTGCGGATGTGGGTCAGTTCGTGGGCCAGCACGGCTTCAAGCTCGTCACGGTCGAGCGCGTTCATGAGCCCTCGCGTGACGGCAACACGATACTGTTTCTCGCTCATCCCGGAGGCATAGGCATTCATCACATCAGTTTCGATCACCTGCAACTTCGGCATCGGTATGCCGCGCGAGATGCAGAGGTTTTCAAGCAGGTTGTAGAGATCGGGCTCGTCTTCGCGGGTAACGTCCTTCGCACCGGTGGATCGGTCGATCATCCACTGGTGAAAGCGATAGCCGGCCAGAACCCAGAGCGCGGTCGCAACCGTTGCGAAAGGAGCAGTCCAGACGAACTGCGCGAAAGTCTCGGAAAGGATGGTTTCAAGGTCCTGATCGCCGATCATCATGCCGTTGATGGCCAGCGTAAACGCAAAGACAAGCAGGTAGACCAGAAAGAAGAGGCCCGCAATCAGGATTGCGGACCTGGTCCTGTTGGAACGGATGTGGCCGTAAAGGCCATAGGCGGCGCTCATCCGGTCTCGCCCAGCCTTCAGGTCAGAACTTCACCTGGGGGGCCGTATCAAGCGTCTTGCGATCAGCATCCCCCACATCGAAAAACTCTTTCTGAGAAAAGCCGAGCGAGCGCGCAAACAGCACCGCAGGGAAGGACTCGACAGCCGTGTTCAGCTCGGAGACAGCATTGTTGAAGAACCGGCGTGCGGCCGCGAGCTTGTTCTCGACGTCGCCGAGATCGCGCTGGAGTTGCTGGAAATTGGCACTGGCCTTTAGGTCAGGATAGGCCTCGGCAAGGGCAAAGAGCTGCTTCAGTGCGCCGGAAAGCAGGTTCTCGGCCTCCGCCTGTGCGGCAGGACCATGCGCAGCCATGGCAGAATTGCGCGCCTGAACAACAGCCTCGAATGTACTCTTCTCATGGGTGGCATAGCCCTTCACGGTCTCCACAAGATTCGGGATCAGGTCATGACGCTGCTTCAGCTGAACGTCGATGTCAGCGAAGGACTGGTTGGCGCGCTGCCTGAGAGCAACAAGACCATTGTAGATCGAGATGACCCACAACACGAGCAGGCCAATTGCGCCCAGCACCAGCCAGAAGCCGTAACCTTCCATGTCTGCAACTCCTTCTTGCGATTCGAAAACGAACCCACCTAACCTTAGCATAGTAGATCACGGGAAGATTAAATCGGGACCTTCCGCGGCAACACAAGCGACCCGATCAAATTTAAATAGCCCAAATGGACCCAGACGCTTGGCTTCACGGCCCGGGTTTCAGCGCCCTGACGATGAACCGGGACAGGTTTCTGACGAGTGCCGCCTTCGATTTCCCGTTTTCAAAGGAAACCACAGAGGCTTGGTGGATGGCACCAACAACGGCCTGCCCGATAACGGCATAGTCATAGCCGCGAGCCACCCGTCCTTCGCCGGCCTGCTGGCGGAGACGTTCGCCCCATTCCCGGCCCCAGCGCGCAAGAATCGAGCCCTCGCTCTGGCCAGCACCCGTCACAGCATCGTTCGATAGGACACTGGCCAGCACACCCGGCTGACGCTCGGCATAGTCGTAGATCGCAAGAAGCACCGCTTCAACGAAAGCCTCAAGGTCCTTTGCCTCTGAGGTATGTGCAAGCATGGCTGCATCCAGCTCAGAACGGGCCTCTTCCACAAACGCCATGAAGCAGGCCTGCTTGTCGGCAAAGTGCAGGTAGAAGGTACCGTGGCCAAGCCCGGCCATACGGGAGATATCCTGAGGTCGCGTCGCGTGATAGCCGCGCTCCACAAACGATTTTCGCGCCGCCTCAAGCAAGCGCTCACGGCTGTTCTTCTGCCGGGGCCCTGATCGGCCCGAGCGCCTGCAGGGTGTTTTCGCACGCAAGACCATCGACGATGGATGGGTCAGCCTGCTTGCGGTGTCAATGCGGCTCAACACGGAGCAGAGAGACGGCTGAGCGACCCCAAACCGCACCAGCGATACAACCTGCTGGCGAGGAACCAAGGTGTCACCTTGATGCAACGCCCGACGACGAACAGCTTCTCAGGGGCTGTCGTATTCAACCGCCGGAGGTAAAAGACATCATCAGATTCCCGGACGAAGAGTCGTCCGCTCGGGTTTGAGGGGAGAAGAAGGCCCTGCCTGTTGCGTCCAGGCAGGGCCTTTCTGATTCGAGAGAATCACAGACCAGCCTCAGGCCGCCTCAAGCTTCCGCAACTTCGCCAGCAGGTAATCAAGGTCTTCGACCGGCAACTCCTGACGCTGGGTCAGAATACGCTCGATGACACGACGGGTGAACCGCTCCCGGCTGTGGGTGGTCTCCTCGGAAGCTTCTTCTTCGAGGACATCGACAGCTGCGCGGAACGCAGGAAACATCGCGGCGGGAAAGCCACAGCGCTGATAGAGCGCACGAAGACCAAGCTTCCCAGCATCATGAATCAGGATGCTTGCCTTCTCGGCGCTGGTGCCCGCGATCTCCGCCATCGCTTCCTCGACAAACTCCATGTCCCCGTTGCACAGGGCACGAAGCACCAACGAGGGCATCAATCGGCCATTGGCGTGCAATTGCTGCACGAGCGCCCGGGTGTCGGCGCTCGACGACGAACCATCAAGCAACGCGACGGTTGCGCGCTCACGTGCGTCGATGATGATTTCGCTCGCCACGTTCGCCGGAAGCCGGTGCCGTGCCGCCAGGGCCAGCTTCAGTTTCTCGGAGACAAGCGACACGAGGCGCTCGGCGATGGTCACGGGCAAGTGCTCCCTGTGCACCATGGCCGCCTTGACGGTTTCGAAATGTCCGAACTGGTCCAGCGTCTTGCGCAGCAGCTTTTCGCTGACATCTGCACCCTTGTTGCTAACAAGTGTCGTGACCGCAACAGCGTTTCCGGTATCAACGATCGCATCGGCGAGGACCGCGCTGACATGCGGGCGACGAGCAATGGCAACCTGTTTGGCACCATTGCCCTGGGCAAGGATCGAAATCAGGTCGTCGTCTGCAAGAACAGGCGTAACTTCGAGGAATGGTACAGCCACAGAGGCCTCGTCGCGCCCCAATCGCACGGCAACGTCATGCGGCAGGTTCCGAGACGTTCGCATCGCATCGGCCACAGCCCGCCGCACAAGCACTTCGGTATCGGCGGCAAGCGTTCGCAGGATCTCGAGTGCAATCTGCATCTCCTGCGCGCTCAGCTGGTTGCTGTCAACGGCAGAGGCAATTTGGCGCGATGTGACGGCGCGCTGCTCAGCGGCAGGGTTCTCCAGAAGTACCGCGACGTCGCGCGAGCTGAGCCCGGCCTTCATCTGCGCGTTGCTACCAATATTGTTAACCGACATTATAAAAGTGTATCTTCTCCGGGTTAAGGGAACGTTATGCCGATCAGACCGCCGCAGGCGCTGGCAGCCGCACTCGCCCGTGAAACGGCCGGACACGAGCGCACTGCGCTGCAAATGGCCGCGCAGGACCTGTCACAGCGTTATCGCAGCGGCGCCGGTATTCCTTCCACCCTGTCCCCGAGCGCGCGTGCAGCCTATCTGGCAGTGCGGTTTCCTTCGACCTTTGCCATCGCTGCTTCGGTCTGGCACAGGATCATCGTTCGACTGGATTTGCCAGCGGGCGGCAGCGTGCTCGACGCGGGCGCAGGCCCGGGAACGGCCAGCCTTGCATTATGTGCGGCAGGCAGCCCACGACCGATCACGCTTCTGGAGCGCGATACAGGTTGGCGCGACGTATCCCTTCGTCTCGCCCATAGTATGGAAGTGCCAGCCCGGTTCGTGGCAGGCGATCTCGGGACGCTTGCCGACCAGCCACCTCACGCCACAGTTGTTGCCAGCCATGTCCTGAACGAAATGCCGAGGGAGATCGGCCTCGCATCGGTCATCAAACTCTGGCGTCTGGCAGAGCACGTGCTGGTCCTGATTGAACCGGGGACCCCCTCGGGGTTCGCCGCTATTCGGGCGGCGCGAGATGCCATCGTGGCGCAAGGCGGCCATATTGTTGCGCCTTGCACCCACGCCCTCGCATGCCCGATCAAGAAGGAAGACTGGTGCCATTTCGATGTGCAGGTCGAGCGCACCGCACTCCATCGCGCGGTGAAATCAGGAACGTTGTCGCATGAGAGCAACAAGTTCAGTTACCTCGCTGTCACGCGGCGCCCTGTGGGGCCCCATGCCGGCGGACGCATCGTACGCCGTCCCATCCATGGGAGCGGGCATGTGCACCTCGACATCTGTCAGGAGGGTCGTATCGAGCGAAAGACCATCTCGCGACGGGAGGGCGCAAACTACAGGCAGGCACGCGACCTGGTCTGGGGAGACGTGCTTGAGGACTAGGAACGAGCACGCTTGCGGTTGGCAAACAGCAACAACCCGATCAGAGCAAAAAGCGACTGAGGGGCTGCCAAAAGCAGAAAATAGGAGTGTGGACCAAGCACTGCAATAACATTGGCGATCGCGAGAGGCGCAAGCACCGCGCCGATGTTGAAAGATACAATCATGAGCGCCGCGGCTGAGGTACGTTCATCCTGACCCAATTCCTCGCTCGTTCGCGCCACGCCGATGGCATAAAGGGGAAAGGTGGCAGCACCATAAGCAATCGCAAAGGCGTAAAGCATGACCGGACCTGTCCCCATCAGCGGCAGGAGCGCCGCAAACATGGCGACGGCCGTCAGGAGCAACAGCAAGCGGCCCCTGTCCATATGGTCAGCCAACCATCCTGCAGGAAACTGCGCCAGCATCCCGCTGGCGACGGCCAGCGACATGACCAGGGATTTGTCGATATCGCTCAGGCCCATCATCTGGAGGGTCGCAGGCCCTGATGCCATCAGCCCCGCCCAACTGAACCCTGCAAGCGCAATGCAGGCTGTCCCCTGTGGCGCCCGCCTGAGAATTGCGAAGAAGGACATCTTGCGCGGTGCCTCGACCAGCGGATGCTCGATACGCTCGGTCCGGAAAGCCAGCGCCGCCAGCGCCGTGGCAAGTGCAGCAAAGAGGAACAGAGGGCTCTCGCCAAGGCTGCGGGAAGACAGCAGCAGCTGGCCTGCGGCAAGGCCAATGAGCTGGATGAGGATATAGATCGAAAAAATCCGGGCGCGAATGCTGTCGGCGATGCTCAGGTTCAGCCAACTCTCGACCGTCGTGAACATGCCGGTGATGGCGCACCCCGCCAGCATCCGGATAACGACCCAGGACCACGGGTCACCAGTTACCGCAAATCCGAGCGTTGCACCGACGAGGCAGAGCGTGAACAGGGAAGCACTCAAGCCGTGGGACGTACGACGAATCAGGGGTGGCGCCATGATCGCGCCAGCGAAACTCCCGGCGAAGAACGCCGACAGGATGAGGCCCTGCAGCAGTGGCGGAAAAGCCCTCTCCTGTCCTGCGATACTGACGAGCGACCCGGTCAGTCCATTGCCCATCTGTATCAGCAGCAGGGCGAGGAAAACGGGCAACCAGGTGCGGAGAATCTGGGTCATGGAACCACGGATGAGAGGCGCTCCTTCTGCCGGAACACAGCCACGATCGCCATGCATCAAGAAGTCGCTCGTGAGGTTCAGATTCGGCGTGAACCGTCGGATGTCTCGTCGATCGGACCGAAGGCTCGCCCAAAACCGGGTAACGCGTCGACAGATGCCAGAAGCTGCGCCAGCAAAGGCGACATGACCATACCGTCCATGGCAAGGCCCGCCGCAAAGCTGCCTTGCGATTGCGGGGACAGCGGCGCAAAACCGGGCTCTGGTGTGTAGGCAGGTCGATCCACCTGAGCTGGCGCCACCGGCTTTTGCGTCGCAACCTCACGAACCGCAAAGCGGGTTTCCCCCGGATTCGCGTCGTGCTTGGCCTTGAGGGAGGCTAGGACGTCGGAGACCGGTCGGGCTTGACCGCCTTTAGTATAGAAGATGCTGGTATTGGCAGCCGCCGCGTCGGGAAAAAGAGAGGCGGCGGGAAGTGCAGGATTTTCAGACCCAGCCCTGATCAACTTCACCGCCGCCTGGGGTCCAAGGAAATGTGCGATGTAAAGCTCCCCCGCCGACACTCCTCGCCCCAGCGAACCCTCAAGGGTGCTGCGCATGTCATTCGTCAATTCACCAGCCATCAGGGCCGCAACCGCAGGATCCTTGCGCAGGGCAAGAATTTCCTGGCGAAGCCCCTTGTCGGCAACTGTGAGCCGGCCATCCTTGCCGGGCTTGATGGCATCGGCATAGGCAGACAACCCGTGCGCACTGCCGTGGCGGCGCATGGTACCCAGCCAGGTCTGCTCAATGAACTGGAACAGGCCGGTTGCCGAGGATGTGGCCGCCTTGGCCGCTGGATTCAAGCTGGATTCGCGCATTGCCGTTGTCAGGAGATACTCGAAATCCGCGCCCGTGCGGTCAGCGGCGCCCCGAAGCGCGCCCATAACATTCTCCACCGACGGGGAAATCGTCGGGCGAAGCGCGGGCGTCGTGGTTACATTTCGGTCAAGCATGGTCCCGGACTGCTCGCAAGCAGCGTGCCAATGCCAAGGCGTATAAGGCTTCGTTAACCCGGAGGCGTGAGCAAGGTGCGCAGGTCGCGCAGCAGCGCACCGCGAGCCGCTTCGGTATAGGGAACAGCAGCACCCTGTCCCCAGACCGGACCGTTACCCGCAAAGTCCCCAACATGCCGGGCCACCAAGTGAACGTGGAGTTGGGCCACCACATTCCCCAGCGCGCCAATATTGATCTTTCGGCATCCCGTGTACTGCTTCAGCCGGGCAGCAGCGTGCGTGACCTCCTGCCAGAGCGTAGCCTGCGCATCCGACGCCAAGTCAAAGACCTCAGACACCCGCGCCTGGCGCGGCACCAGGATAAGCCAGGGGTAGCGGCTGTCATTCATCAACAGGACGGTGCAGAGCGGCCAGTCGCAGACAAAGGCCGTATCGTTGGCCAGCCGGCCGTCAAGCTTGAAATCCTCGGGCATCATGGGCGCATCATGACGTCAAGTGCCCGTGCCTCGCAACAGGCTTGTCGATCGCAGCCGAACATGGAATGTCTTCCCGGCGGATGACCGGAGACACCCATGACACACGCCCTTTCTGGAATTAGAGTTCTGGACTTCGGGCGGTACATTGCAGGCCCTTATTGCGCGGCACTCCTTGGCGACATGGGCGCAGAGGTTATTCGCATCGAAAAGCGCGAGGGCTCGGAAGACCGCAACCTCGTTCCGGTTGTCCATGCAGCAGACGGCGCACCCGGCGAGGGCGCCTTGTTCCTTCAGATGAACAGGAACAAGAAAGGCATGACACTGGATCCAGCCCACCCGCGCGGTCGGGAAATTGTTCGCAAACTGATCCGCACGGCAGACGTGGTCGTGGTGAACCTCCCGCCACAAACATTGTCCGCGCTGGGGCTGGATTGGCAGAGCGTGCACGCCATCAATCCCCGCACCGTACTGACGACTGTATCCGCCTTCGGATCTGGCGGCCCGTATTCCGAACGCCTTGGCTTTGACGGCGTGGCGCAGGCCATGTCTGGCGCAGTTTACATGTCAGGAACGAACGAGCAGCCTGTGCGCTCCGCCGCGTCGTGGGTCGATTTCGGAACCGCATCCCTCGCAGCCTTTGGAACCATGACAGCTCTTTACGCACGCAACGCGACCGGCAGGGGGCAGCACGTCGAGGGAGCGCTCCTGCGCACAGCGGTCACCTACATGAGCCAGACACTGATCGAGCAGGACCTGCTTGCGAAGAACCGCATTGCCACGCTGAACCGCGGGCAGACGGCAGGCCCGTCGGATATCTTTCGATGCAAGGATGGATGGATCACGATCCTCATCAACGGAAACCCCTTGTTCAAGCGATGGGCGAAACTGGTTGGGCAGGAAGATTGGATCCAAGACCCACGATTCGCATCGGATGAAGCGCGCGGTGACAATGGAGAGGTACTGAGTACGCGCACGCAGAGCTGGTGCGACAGCCGTACAGTCAACGAAGCACTTGACGCGCTGGCCCGCGCGAAGGTCCCTGCGGGCCCAGTCCTTTCGCCACAGCAATTGCTTGATGATGCGCACGTCAACGCAGCTGGCTACTTCGCGCCTGTCGATTTTCCGGGGCTGCCACCCGCCGCAAGGATCATGGCAACGCCGGTCGTTTTGTCGGACACGCCGGGCCAGGTGAGCCTTGACCCACCAATCCTTGGACAGCACACGGAAGCCTTGCTTGCGGAACTGGGCATCACGGCCAACGAGGTCGAGATCCTGCGCCGTGAAGGTGTCATCTGAAGTGCACCAGGTAGCCCGCAGAAAATCCGTTTCCACATAGAACCGAAGTGCTTTTTACCGTTCGGCGATTAAGCTTCGCGCTAAACAAGGCTCGACGCTCAGCATCCTCATGCCTAGCTTCCCAAGCGCGTCATGCGTCGTGTGCGCATACGTTTCGAACCGGTTTCTTTAATGC
>JBEIFU010000076.1:0-10763 GCA_040382295.1 Alphaproteobacteria bacterium | reverse complement strand
CGAGGCACGCAGGGCCAAGGCGAACCCCGCCAAGCCGGTCATCAAGCCCGAACTGGAAAGCGCAAATTACTTCGCTGACTTCGTGATGGAACAGCTCAAGACGCTGAACATCACGCCCAACAAGGATCTCGTGGTGCGGACCACCATCGACATCCGGCTGCAGGGGATTGCCCAGAAAGCGCTCGTGAACGCCCTCGACTCGGAAGGCGCACGGCGCAATGTCACTCAAGGGGCCCTGGTGGCGATGGAACCGTCGGGCGCGGTGCGCAGCCTTGTGGGGGGGCGGGACTACACGCAGTCATCCTTCAACCGGGCCTATCAATCGAAGCGCCAGCCGGGCTCATCTTTCAAGCCCTTTGTTTTCGTCGCCGCCCTCGAGGCCGGTCTGACTCCGGATGATGTTCGCGAGGATGCGCCTTATGAAGCCAAGGGATGGAACCCGGGCAACTATGATGGCCGATACCTCGGACCGATCACGCTGCGCGAAGCAATGTCCAAGTCAATCAACACGGTCGCAATCCGCGTGGCAGATGAAGTCGGCCGAAGCAAGGTGATCGCGACGGCGCAACGCCTGGGCATTTCATCACCGCTGGAGCCCAACCGGTCCCTGCCTCTGGGAACGTCGGAGGTCACCCTGTTCGAAATGACACGCGCATTTGCGCCTTTCGCAAATAATGGCAATCGGGTGGAGCCGTTTGCGATACTGGATGTGAAGACGTCGGATGGCACGGTGCTCTTCCAGCACCGCGACAAGGTTCCCGAGCAGGTCTTGAACCGAACCACGCTCGAGGAAATGAACCAGATGATGTACGAGGTGGTCCAGACAGGCACCGGTCAGCGCGCAGACCTTGCGCCCCGGCACGTGGCCGCCAAGACAGGAACGAGCCAGGATTGGCGCGACGCCTGGTTCGTCGGTTACACCGCTGACTTCGTTGGCGGCGTATGGCTGGGCAATGACGACAACACGCCGATGTCGCGCGTAGTTGGCGGTAGCCTGCCCGCCTCGATCTGGAAAACCTACATGGTCGAAGCGCATCGTCGGATCGCCGTGCACGCCCTGCCCGGCATTTACGACGGTTACGGTGACATGGACCCCTATTACGGGTCAGGCCCCGTTGAGGACGAGCCGTGGGTGGAGCGTGGTGGTGAGCCTGCACAGCCACCGCAGGAGGAGGACAAGGGAATCATCGAAGACTTCTTCGACAGCCTGTTCGGCGACGAAGAACCACCTCCGCCGCCCCGCAGACCCTGACCACGCTTCGGGCCGGGCGCATGCCACTTGCGGAGGCCCGATTGAGACATCCGCCCGATTTTTGCGATCCCGCCTCTTTGTGGTAGGGAGACACCAGCGCGGATCCGTCCGGGCAGCAAGGTTTTGTGCAGGGAGCGCGTAACGCATTGGCTTTCTTGATCAGGCTTGTTCTGGCCACGCTGGTTGCCGGGGCATTGGGAGTTGGGTCCGCCTACTACCTTGTGCTGCACGGCACCGGGCAGCAGGACATCATCATCAACGGGCCCTGGCGGACAAGCCTTGCCGCCGGAGGTGTCGATGCGGACATGTATACGCGTGCCCATGTTGCACTCGTGGGTCTGCTCGCGCTCAACAAGACAGAGACGATCTACTACTCGGCGAACAGGGATAGCCGCGGTGAACCGTTCGATCCCGCCTGCAGTTACAGGATCGAAGGCCGAGATCCGGACGCCCGATGGTGGAGCATTACCGCTTACGGGCGGGACTTCTTCCTCATTCCCAACCCGCAGAAGAAGTATGCTGTCGGCAAGACCAACCTTGTCCGCGCAGCAGATGCAAGCTTCGTCATTCGTCTGTCGCAGGTACCTGTGGAAGGCAACTGGATCGCGACCTCGCCCGACGGCTTCGAGATCACGCTGCGGCTCTACAATCCCGGGCCGCTGGTGCTGAGCAATACGGCAACCGTTGAACTGCCCACGATCACGCGGGAGACATGCTCATGATGCGCTGGATCTTCTGGCTGGCATTCATCGGCGTCGTAGCCGCCGGAATTCATGTTGTCACGGTGGCTGCCCTGCCTTCCTTCATCATGTCGCGTGTCATCAGCGCGGTTGGCGGTGAAGCCACGGGACGAATCCTCTTCACTGACCGTCCTGACGAGACCGCGCGACGCGTCGTCCGTCCAAGCCCGGACCTGCTCTACTCGATCTGCGTGTTCGACGTATCGAAGAACCCGCTCAGGATAACAACGGGGGCACCTGCAGACACATACTGGTCGGTATCATTCTTCGCTGACAACACCGACAATTTCTTTGTGTTCAACGACACAAGGGCCCAGGGCAAGTCGAGTACCATCCTGCTGATCGGCAAGGGCCAGCAGCTTCCGGCACAGGATGGCGCGGTGACCGTCGTCAGTGCACCAAGCCCCAAGGGGCTGGTCCTGTTCCGCACGCTGATCAGCGACGAGGCGCGCCTGCCCGAGATCGACCGCCAGCGGCGCGAGGCGCGCTGCGAGGTGATCCTCCCCAACGAGGTCCAGTGATGATCCGACGCACGCTTCTGGCCAGCTGCCTTGTGGCACTCGGTTTCACGACGCCAGCAGCAATTGCCGCCGCCGCGCCGTCGAAACCGGCGACACCGGTCAAGGTCACTTTCGTCACCGACTGGAAGGCGCAGGCCGAACATGGCGGCTTCTACCAGGCTTTGGCCCAGGGCAGCTACACGAAGGCCGGCCTTGACGTGACCATCCGGCAGGGTGGCCCGGCAGTGAACACACCGCAGCTGATTGCGGCCGGAGCCGTCGAATTTGCCATGGGCTCGAACCACTTCCAGCCACTCAACCTCGCAGCCGCGGGCGCCGACGCCGTTGCTGTAGCGGCGATCTTCCAGAAGGATCCGCAGGTACTGATCACGCACCCGCGCGCAGACATCAAGTCGCTTGCGGACATGAAGGGCAAGCCCATCATGATCGCCGATGCGACAGTCTCGACCTGGTGGACGTGGACGCGCTCGCGCTACGGGTTCAATGACCGGCAGATCCGGAAATACACGTTCAACCTGGCCCCGTTTCTGGCGGACAAGACGGCCATCCAGCAGGGCTATGTGACATCGGAGCCCTATACGATCGAGACCCAGGGCAAGATCAAGCCGCAGGTATTCCTGCTCGCCGATTACGGCTATCCAGGCTATGCGAACTTCATCCTGGCGCGAGGCAAGGATTTGCGCGAGCGGCCCGAGATCGTTCGCGCCTTTGTCGAAGCCAGCATCGATGGCTGGAAAGCCTACCTCAACGATGACCCGTCACGCGCAAATGCCCTCATCCGGAAGGAGAACCCGGACATGACCGACGCCATCATCGCCCAGGCCATCCGCCAGATGCGCGAGCGGGGAATGGTCGAGGGTGGCGATGCGCAGACGCTCGGCATTGGGGCCATGACGGACAAGCGCCTGAAGGCGTTCTTCGACCTGATGTCCGGCAACAAGGTATTCGATGCCAGGCTCGACTATCGCAAGGCCTTCGATGCGCGCTTCGTGAACAAGGGGCGAGGTACGGCTCAGGCCTCACGGCCGGGCAAACAATGAAGACGCGCAGCCTTGCTCTCGTTTCGTGAGGTCAGCAAATCCTTCGACAGCGGCGTGCAGGCGCTCCGCGATGTCTCCTTCGACCTCAGGCGAGGCGAACTCCTCTCCCTCGTGGGTCCCTCGGGTTGCGGCAAGAGCACCGCACTGAGGCTCATGGCAGGGCTCACCACCCCCTCTGCCGGCAGCGTCGAATGGCAAGGCACGCGTCCGCGCACGGGGTTTGTTTTCCAGGATGCGGCACTGATGCCGTGGGCCAGCGTTGCCGACAACGTGAGACTGCCGTTGGACCTGAAGCAGGCGGGAACCCATGCCCAGGATAAGGTTGCTGCAGCCCTCGACCTCGTTGGCCTTTCTGCATTCGCCGACGCCTATCCGCGCGCCCTGTCGGGAGGCATGCGGATGCGCGTATCGATCGCACGGGCACTCGCAGCCGACGCCGAGTTGCTGCTGATGGACGAACCTTTCGCAGCTCTCGACGAGATAGCGCGCGAGCGGCTGAATGACGAATTGCGCGCCCTCTGGACCCGCCGGGGGCTGACGATCGTTTTTGTCACGCACTCGATCTACGAAAGCGTCTACCTGTCGTCGCGGATCGTGGTTCTGGCCGCGCGACCGGGTCGGGTCGTTGCAGACCTCGCAATGGATGATCCCGTGATGCGCACGCATGACTATCGGCTCACGCCATCCTACGGCGAGCGCTGTCGCGCGGTACGCAAGGCGCTTGAACAGGGAGGCGGCGCATGAAGTGGGTGTACGGTGCCCTCCCCGCTCTCGTTGCGGTCGCCCTTCTCGGTTTCTGGGAGTGGGCAGTGGCAGCCTTCGACGTGTCGCGATTTGTCCTGCCGGCACCTTCGGCCATCGGGCGGGCGCTGATCTCGGATACAGGCTCGCTCGCGGCCTCAGCATGGGTCACGCTGCGCGTCACGGTGCTGGCTTTCTTCATAGCATTGGTGCTCGGCGTAGCACTGGCGGTTGCCTTCTCGCAGAGCCGCATCGTCGAACGCGCGCTCTACCCCTATGCCGTCACCCTGCAGGTGACGCCTGTGGTCGCCATTGCACCGCTCATCATGATCTGGGTGGGACTGGACAATGCCGAGCGGGCGGTCCTCATCCTGGCGATCATCGTCGCCTTCTTTCCCATCCTTGCCAACACGACGCTGGGGCTCAAGTCAGTAGACCGTCAGTTGCACGAGCTTTTCGATCTCTACGGCGCCTCGCGCTGGCAGCGCCTGTCACGCCTGCAATTCCCGGCAGCCCTGCCGCACATTCTTGCGGGGATGAAGGTTTCAGGCGGTCTCGCCCTGATCGGGGCAGTCGTCGCCGAGTTTGCGGCCGGATCGGGCACAGCCACGGGCCTCGCCTGGCGCATCGCCGAGGCCGGCAACCGGCTCGAGACCGAGAAGGCCTTCGCCGCATTGCTGATCCTGTCGGTGATCGGCATTGCAATCTTCTGGACCCTGTCACTCGTCGAATGGCTAGCGCTGAGAAAATGGCACGAAAGTGCGGTTAAAACAGATTGAACAAGAATATGGTGTTATAAAATACAATCCACAAACATAGTTGACTTTTATAGTCATGGACCACATCCTCCTGTGAAAGGAGAAGGCCATGCTGCAGGTCCTCACTGCCAACCGGCTCATCGACGGAACTGTTGTCTACCTCGCTCCGAGTGGGGCTTGGGTGGAAAGCCTCAGCAAGGCTCGCGTCTTCGAGTCCAAGCCCGACGCCGAGACCGCCCTTGCCGTGGGGACCGAGGCCGAGCGGCGACAGCTCATCGTTCACGCCTATCTGTTCGAGGTCCTGCAAGCCCACGACGACCTGCGCCCCGTCAGGCAGCGCGAGATCATTCGCGCGGCCGGGCCCAGTGTGCGGCGCGACCTGGGAAAGCAGGCGGCAGCCTGATGTACCGCTACGATGAGTTCGACCAGCGCGCCGTCGACGAGCGCGTAGAGCAATTTGCGGGACAGATTGCACGACGCCTGTCGGGCGAACTCACGGAGGACGAGTTCAAGCCGCTCCGGCTGATGAACGGCCTGTACCTGCAGCTCCATGCCTACATGCTGCGCGTTGCAATTCCCTATGGCACGCTGTCCTCGCGCCAGCTGCACATGCTCGCGCACATCGCCCGCACCTGGGACAAGGGTTATGGACACTTCACGACCCGCCAGAACCTTCAGTTCAACTGGCCGCGTCTCGCAGACGTGCCGGAAATCCTTCGGGCCCTGGCCTCCGTCGAGATGCACGCCATCCAGACCAGCGGAAACTGCATCCGCAACGTGACGTCAGACCACTTTGCCGGCGCCGCGGCAGATGAGGTCGAGGACCCCAGGATCTGGTCTGAGATCATCCGGCAATGGTCGACATTCCATCCCGAATTCTCGTACCTGCCCCGCAAGTTCAAGATTGCAGTCACGGCCTCGTCCAGAGATCGAACAGCGCTCAGGGTTCATGATATCGGCGTTGCCATCCGTCGCAGCGATAGCGGACGCAATGTCTTTGACGTGTGGGTGGGCGGGGGACAGGGCCGCACGCCGATCATTGGCCATCTGGTTGGCGATGGCATCGCAGCCGAAGACCTCCTTGCCTATCTCGAGGCGATCATGCGCGTCTACAACCAGCACGGCCGGCGCGACAACATCTACAAGGCCCGCATCAAGATCCTGGTGCACCAGATCGGTGCCGGGGACATGCGCCGACAGGTCGCTGTTGAATTTGAACAGGTCAAGGCCAGCGGCCACGTAACCATTCCTCAGGCCGAGATCGATCGGATCGCCGCCTATTTCCAACCACCCGCCTTCGAAACCCTGCCCGACGAAGACCTTCGAGAGGCGCGCCGCGTCCCCGGTTTTGCAGCCTGGCACGACACGAATGTCGCCCGGCACAAGGTTCCCGGCTATGCAATCGTGACCATATCCCTGAAACCGGTCGGCGGGATCCCGGGCGATGCAAGCGCAGATCAGATGGATCTCGTGGCCGAACTCGCAAAGGCGTTCAGTTTTGACGAGATCCGCGTCACGCACGAACAGAACCTGGTTCTGGCCCATGTGCGCCAGCGGGATCTTCCAGCACTTTGGCGGAAACTGACCGTGGCCGGGCTGGCAACCGCCAATCATGGCCTGATCTCCGACATCATCGCCTGCCCCGGCCTTGATTACTGCGACCTCGCCAACGCACGCTCGATCAGTATCGCCCAGGCCATCAGCACGCGCTTCGCCGATCTTGAGCGTCAGCGGATGATCGGTGAGCTCAAGCTGAAGATCTCAGGCTGCATCAATGCGTGCGGACACCATCATGTGGGCCATATTGGCATCCTCGGCGTCGACAAGAAGGGCGTCGAGTTCTACCAGCTCTCGCTGGGGGGATCGGGTGACGAGTCAACCTCCCTGGGCGAAATCCTAGGACCGGCTTTCGGCGAGGCTGAGGTTCCAGACGCCATCGAGACCCTTGTCGACACCTACATCTCGCTCCGCCATGACGGCGAGCGCTTCCTCGACACCTATCGACGTGTCGGCATCCAGCCCTTTCGGGAGAAACTATATGCCTCTCATTAAAGACGGTGCGTTTGCCGAAAACATCTTTACCTCTCTGGAAGATGGCGATCCCCTGCCAGAAGGGCCCATCATCGTGACGGTGTCGCGGTTCCTTGCCGAACGCGCAGCGCTTTTGGCGCGAAGGGTACCACTTGGCGTACGCCTTGCATCACATGAGATACCAGAGGCGCTGGGCTCGGACGTGCACAGGCTTGCGGTCATCGCGCTATCCTTCCCGAAGTTCCGTGACGGTCGCGGGTATTCTTCAGCGCGCGTGCTGCGCGACCAGCTAGGCTACCGCGGCGAGGTGCGCGCCGTCGGTGAGGTTCTTCGGGACCAGTGGCTGTTCATGCAGCGCTGTGGCGTCGATGCATTCGAGGTGCGCGAAGGCACGCAGCTGCAAGACTTCCACGCCGCGCTGGGCGAGCAGACCGTCTTCTATCAGCGCGCATCGGACGGGATACGCAGCATATTCGAGCTGCGCCATCTCAAGGCGCCAAGCCCTGCTCTTGCCGCTGAATAGACGACCCAATAGCTCAGTCGGCCTTCAGGTCTGAAAGGCGGTCCACCTTGCGAAGCTCCGGGAAGATCCACGCCCAGACGGCGACGATCCCAAGCGTACCGATCCCGCCGACGAGAACGGCAGGAACGGTACCCCACCACGCCGCAGTGAGGCCGGACTCGAATTCACCCAGTTCGTTCGAGGCACCGATGAACAGCATGTTGACCGCGCTGACCCGCCCACGCATGTGGTCGGGCGTAGCAAGCTGCGTCAGGGCGTGGCGCACATTGACGCTGACCATGTCGGAAGCACCCAGCACAATCAGGGCGACGAACGACAGGTAGAAGTTCTCGGAGAGGCCAAAGACGATCGTTGCCACGCCAAAGACCGCAACGCAGACAAACATCTTGATGCCGGCATGGCGGCCGATGGGGAAGGCTGTGAGCCAGAACGACATCGCTGCCGCACCAATGGCAGGGGCAGCCTTCAGCAGCCCGAAGCCAAGCGGCCCCACATGCAGGATCTCATTGGCGAAGAAGGGCAGAAGCGCGGTCGCTCCCCCGAGCAGCACCGCAAAAAGGTCCAGCGAGATGGCTCCCAGGAGCTCACGCCGTCGGCGGACATAGGCAATGCCCTCGATCACGCGCGCGGCAAGCGTCCCCGTGGAACGGGGACCGGAGACCGGGCGCTCGATGCGGATGGCAAAGATGATCGACGAGACTACCGCAAACAGCACGAGGCTCAGCCCGAAAGCGAAGTCCGCACCCAGCAGCAGGACCGCCCCCCCAAGGGCGGGTCCGGAAATGATGGCAACCTGCATCGCAGAAGAACTGACGGCGATCGCCCGCGGCAGCAGGTCGGCGGTGACGATCTGGGGCAGGAAGGACTGCGAAGCAGGCGCCGAAAACGCCCGCGCGCTGCCAAAGAGAACGAGGATGGCATAGTAGGCATTGGGATCCGTGACGCCCCACCACGTCACCGCCATGAACAGCGCGGCACACAGGGCTTCCACCGCATAGCTCAGCGCCAGAATCACTCGGCGTGAATAGCGATCGGCGACATCGCCGGCATAGAGCGTGAGCGCGAACATCGGCGCGAACTGAGCAAGGCCCACAAGACCAAGTGAAAGCGGGTCCCGCGTCAGCTCATAGACGCGCCAGGCCACAGACGCCGACAGAACCTGCATGGCAATGTTGGACAGGAACCGGCTTGACAGGAAGAGATAGAGATTGCGCGTGAAAATCGGGTCAGGTCCTGCGGGCAGCCATCAAGGCGCGTATCGTGGCAGTAATCAGGACAGCGACAGCCAGGATGAAGATGATGACCCACGACCCGAAGTCGAAGGTCTTTCCCTCTTCCAGATATCGGGCAAGCCCGAACCCCAGAAGCGAGACAACCACGAAGACAGCCCCATGCTTGATGGTCTGCATGAATTTTCCGAGCGGCGTCTTCTTGGTCATCTGGCTGGCACTCGCGGTCAGGATTCCGTGCGGTGACGCGTCAGCATTGCGAAAAGAAAGCCGGCGAGCAAGCCGGCAAGGGATTGCGCCGCAAGACCCGAGGTGCCGCGCGCCCCAAAAACCCCAACTGTTCCAAGTGTTTCCTTCATCAGGGTGAACATGACGAAGATCGCAACGGCGCCCGCAACCGAAAACACGATGGTCCGAAGCCCTGTTACCCGAGCCACCACGTGCGCGGCGAGAAAGGCAAGCAGCAGCGCGACCGATGTCAGGCCGCCATACATCGGCTGCAGTCCCACCACGTCATCCAGCATCCAGGCCACGCGCTCCTCGACAGTCAGGGCCGCCATTGGCGCAGTCAGGGCAGTTGCATCGATCCAGGCCTGTTGTACGAACCAAGTATGTGCGACAGACCCAAGCAGCGCCATGACGACTGCAGCGACGGCGAAAGCGAAGATCGTTCGAAGCATCTGACTTTTCTCCCCGGAAGCCCTTTGCTTATGCACCGAAATAGGCTCAGATGGTACTGGTTTCGCCATATGGTTACCTGGGGACTTCTAGATGACGACGCGCACCCTTCTGAGCGGCGCTGCCCTTGCAGCCCTGCTGCCCATGACAGCCCTTGCGGATCTTGCACCGCCGCCCCCCTCCGCCGAACGGCAAGCGCCCGAAACGTCTCAGGCGCTGAGCGCCCCCGCGGAGAAAGCGGGCTACAGGGTCGTGGAGGTCGCAAGCAAGCTGGATCATCCCTACGCACTGGCCTTCCTGCCCGACGGCTCCATCCTCGTCACGGAACGCGCCGGCCGGTTGCGCGTCATTCGTGATGGAAAGCTTGTCGAAGCACCAGTCACGGGCGTCCCTTCAGTTCATCACCGGAGCCAGGGCGGGCTGTTCGATGTCGTGCTGCATCCGAAATTCGCCGAGAACCGGGTTCTCTACCTCACCTATGCACACGGCACGCGGGAGGCGAACGCGACACGCGTTGCCCGAGCGACATTCGACGGAAAGGCACTCTTGAACCTGCAGGTGATCTTCGAGGCCGCGCCGCTCAAGAACACCAGCAATCACTACGGCGGCCGCATGGTCTTCCTTCCCGATGGAACCTTTGCGCTGACGATCGGTGACGGGTTCGAAATGCGCGAGAGCGCCCAGGACACGAAAACACATCTGGGCAAGATCGTTCGCCTGAAAGACGATGGGTCGGTACCTTCCGACAACCCCTACGCAGGAACGCCAGGCGCTGCAAAAGGACTTTACTCGATTGGGCATCGCAACCAGCAGGGCCTCGCAATCGACCCGGCGACCGGCGTTCTCTATGAGACGGAGCATGGCGCGCAAGGTGGCGACGAGGTCAACATCATCGAGCCCGGCAAGAACTATGGATGGCCGCTCATCACCTACGGGCGGGATTATTCAGGGGCACAGATCTCGCCCTTCAAGGCGCGGCGAGGGCTGGAACAGCCGATCGTCGACTGGACCCCGTCGATTGCGCCCTCGGGAACAACAGTCTATCGCGGCGACAAATTCCCGGCCTGGAACGGCGACCTATTCGTGGGCGCACTTGTCAAGAAACATCTGCGGCGCGTCGACCTCGACGACCGCGGCAACGTCGTGGGAGAGAGCCAGCTTCTGACCGATGTAGGTGCCAGGATCCGCGACGTGCGCACCAGCCCTGACGGCTACCTTTATGTCACAACCGATGACGATCAGGGCAAAGT
>JBEIFU010000075.1:0-10784 GCA_040382295.1 Alphaproteobacteria bacterium | reverse complement strand
GTGCCGGAAGTGCGCCAGTGGTTCAACGGCACCGTGCTGCTGTCAGGCTCGATCGCCCACGGCGCCAGCATCCTCTCGGCCCTCGCGCTCGGCGCCGACCTTGCCTATATCGGCACGCGCTTCATCGCGACAACCGAGGCCAACGCCGACCAGCGCTACAAGCAGATGCTGGTCGAGACGGTAGCCCAGGACATCGTCTACTCGAACCTCTTCACCGGCGTGCACGGCAACTACCTCGCCCCCTCCATCACGGCAGCCGGCCTCGACCCGGCCAACTTGCCCGAAGCCGACAAGTCCAAGATGAACTTCGGCTCCGGCGGCAACATGCAGAAGAAGGCCTGGAAGGACATCTGGGGCGCCGGCCAGGGCGTCGGCCAGATCCAGGACGTCAAGCCCGTCGCCGACGTGGTCGCGAGCCTCAAGCGCGAATACGACGAAGCCCGCCGCCGCATCGCCTAGCTTTGTCATCCCGGACGCGAGCAAAGCGAGCGATCCGGGACCCCGCTTGGCCACGCACGCGGCAGAGCAGCTGGGTCCCGGCTCTGACACGCGCTGCCAGTTGCTTCGCAGTTGGGCGCGTGCAGCGGCCGGGATGACGGGGAGGGGGTAGGAAAAAATACCTATTACGCTTTCGCCGGCGCATGCCACCGCCGCAGCATCTCCACCGTCAGCAGCAACAGCGTCGAGAACACGATCAGCAGCGTGGCAACCGCAAGGATCGTCGGGCTGATCTGCTCGCGGATGCCCGACCACATTTGCAGGGGAATGGTGCGCTGCTCGGGCCCCCCGAGGAAGAGCACCGTGACCACCTCGTCGAACGAGGCCGCGAAGGCAAAGAGCGCGCCCGAGATCATGCCCGGCGCCACCAGCGGCAGGGTCACGCGGAAGAAGGTCGTCAGCGGATTTGCGCCAAGGCTGGCCGAGGCGCGGATCAGGCTGTGGTCAAACCCCGACAGCGTCGCCGTCATGGTGATGACGACGAAGGGCACACCAAGCGCCGTATGCGCAAGGATGAGGCCGGGCGTCGTCTGCGCAAGCCCGATGGCCGCATAAAAGAAATACATGCCCGCCGCCGATATCACGATCGGCACGATCAGCGGCGAGATCAGCAGCGCCATGAAGAAGTCGCGCAGCGGCATGTTGCTGCGCGCAAGCCCCATCGCGGCAAGCGTGCCCAGCACGGTTGCCAGCGCCGTCGAGCACAGCCCGATCAGGAGGCTGTTCTGCATCGCCTCCAGCCATTGCGGGTTCTCCGCAATGTCGCGGTACCAGCGCAGCGAGAACCCGTCAGGCTGCAGCGTCAGCATCTTGTCGGTGAAGCTGAAATAGGGCTCGGCGTTGAACGATAGGGGGATCACGACCAGAAGCGGTGCGATCAGGAAGAACAGGACGCCATAGGCAAACCAGCGGTTCACGCCCGCTTCAATCGGGGACTGGTCCCAGCGTTTGGGTGTCTTCGCCATGCTCAGCCCAGCCTCAGCCTGTTCATGCCGACAAGCCGCGCATAGAAGACATAGAGCACGAGCACGGCGGCAAGCAGCAGCCCCCCAAGCGCCGCCGCCAGCCCCCAGTTGAGAGACGTCTTCATGTGGAACTCGATCATGTTCGAGATCAGCTGACCCGTGCGCCCGCCCACCAGCGCCGGCGTGATGTAATAGCCAAGCGCCAGGATGAAGACGAGCAGCCCGCCCGCAGCCGCCCCCGGCAACGTCATCGGGAAATAGATGCGCCAGAACGCGGTCCACGGGGCCGCGCCCAGCGACACCGCAGCCCGCTTGAGCGACGGCGGCACCGACAGCATCACGCTATAGGTCGGCAGCACCATGAACGGCAGCAGGATATGCGTCATGGCGATGATCGTGCCCGTCATGTTGTGGATCAGCGCCATCCGCGCGCCTTCGCCGGCCACCGAGGCAACCACGTCATTGACGACACCATTGGTCTGCAGGAGCGCGATCCATGCCGTCGTGCGCACCAGCAGCGACGTCCAGAACGGCAGCAGCACCAGGATCAGCACGAGATTGCGCTTCCCCTCGTCCAGATGCGCGATGTAGTAGGCCAGCGGATAGCCGAGCAGGAAGCAGAGCGCCGTCACGCCCGCTGCCACCACCAGCGTGCGCGCGAACAGCGTCAGGTAGATCTGTTCATCCTCGGGCTTGGGCACCCACGAGCTGTCGGCCAGACGCATCTGGTCCAGCGCCGACACGTAATAGCCCGCCGTTGGGGTGGCGCTCGCGTGGCGCAAAGCACCCCAGACCTCCGGATCGCTCCACTGCAGGTCGATCTGGTTGAAGGCCTGCGCATAGGGCGGCTGGAAGGCGTGCGCTTCGCGGGCCGTCTTGATCAGGAGCGAACGCATGCCGGCGCGCTCGAAGTTCAGCCGCGTGGCGACCTTGCCGATCTGCCCCGTTCGATTGGCACGCGACAGGTCGTCGGCCAGCGCCGAATAGGCACTGAAAGGCGGGCGCCCCTTGCCATTCCACGAGCGCAGGGCCGCTGCCGTGCGCGGCAGGATGTCGGAGACCGTTGTGTCCCCGAAACTACGCGTCAGCATCGAGCCGATCGGCAGGATGAACGACACCGCGAGGAAGGCAACCAGTGGCAGCACCAGCAGCAGCGTCGTCTGGCGCGCCTGCCGGTTCGAGCGCCGATACTGCTCTGCCAGCGTCATCCGCCCGCTCTGGCTCACCACGTCATCCCCCCGGTACGCAAACCGCGCTCAGCCTGTCATTTCGCGAGCCATGCCGCCCAGCGCTGGTTCAGTTCTTCCTGACGGTCAGCCCACCAGACGAAATCGATCTGGATCGCATTCGCCGAATTCTCCGGCGCATTCGGCATGTGGGGCTTCATGTCGATACCCTTCTCCGCATGCTGGCCCACGAGCGGCAGCGACGACTTGCGCGCCGGCCCATAGGCGATCCAGCGCGCCTGGTCGGCCAGGCGTTGCGTGTCCGTGGCAAAGGCAACGAACTGCATCGCCGTGGCCAGGTTCTTCGTTCCCTTCACGACGCCCAGCACGTCGAGCTCGAGCAGCTGCCCGTCCCAGATGATCTCGAAGGGTTTGCCCTCGGCGACCGCGGCATCGAAAATGCGACCATTATAGGCCGTCGTCATCGTCACTTCGCCGTCCGCCAAAAGCTGCGGCGGCTGCGCGCCGGCTTCCCACCAGACCACCTGGTCCTTGATCGTGTCGAGCTTGCGGAACGCCCGGTCGAGCCCTTCCTTCGTCCCGAGAACCTCGTAGACCTTGTCGCCGGGGACACCGTCGGCGCGCAGGGCCATCTCGAGGTTGATCTTCGGGCTCGTCTTGCGCATGCCCCGCTTGCCCGGGAAGGTCTTGGTATCGAAGAAATCGGCGAGGCGCGAAGGGGTCGCACCTGAAAACTTGGTCTTGTCGAAGGCGACGATGTGGCTGAACAGGATCGTGGTGACAGCACAGGGCGTGATCCCGTTCGCCACGAAGTCCTGGATGGCAGGCGTGCCGTCAGGCGCGGCAGGAAGCGTGCCGGCATCGATCTTCTCCAGAAGTCCCTCATCGCAGGCGCGCTGGGCGTCCGCGATCTCCATGTCGACCACGTCCCATGTCACGTTGCCGGCCTCGACCTGCGCCTTGATCTCGGCAATGCCACCATTGTAGTTGACCGAATTGATCTTCACGCCGGTCTGCGCCTCGAAGGGCTTGTGGTAAGCCTCGACCTGGCTCTTGGTGTAGGCCCCGCCCCACGACACGACGACCAGCCGCCTGTCGCCCGAGCCACCGGCCGCACCCGCCGCCCCCGGAAGTTCCATCTCGCTTAGTTCGGCATCCAGCTGGTCGACGGCCTTCTGGCCCCCACGCCCGGACATGAACAGGAGAGCTCCCGCCAGGATGACGACAGCGGCGGCAGCAGCGATGATGATCGTGGTCGTCCGGCCCATGGTAACTCCTCAACAGGTTTCGGTTGTCATCGACTAGGGTATCACGAAGAAAACGCGCGCGCGGCGGCAGGCTCCCAGCAGAGCGTGACAGCGACGCCCGTTGCCGGCAGGCCCGCCATGTGCGCCTGCGTCTTGGCATGGATCTCTCCCATGCCCGGCGCAGACAGTTTCACGCGGATGTGGTCGCCGTGGAAGATATAGTCCTCGACCAGCGCTGCAACATGGTTGCCGCCGGGCGCCGTCTCGGCCGAGATCGACAGATGCTCGGGCCGCACGCACACGACCCCGGTCTGGTTGGCCGCACTGCAGTTCCCATTGAGCGCCCTGACACGCGCGCCGCCGATCAGCTCGAACACGCATTCGTCGCCACGGATCGAGACGACCTTGCCCGGCAGGGCGTTGTTCTCGCCGATGAAGCCCGCAACGAAGGCATTGGCCGGCTCCTGGTAGATGCGCGCCGGCGTATCCAGCTGCTGGATCACGCCGTCATGGAACACCGCGATGCGGTCCGACAGCGTCAGCGCCTCGCTCTGGTCATGCGTGACATAGACCACGGTGACGCCCAGCTCGCGATGCAGGCGCTTCAGCTCATACTGCATCTGCTCGCGCAGGTGCTTGTCGAGCGCCCCCAGCGGCTCATCCATCAGCACGAGCTGCGGGTCGAAGACCAGCGCGCGCGCCATCGCGACGCGCTGCTGCTGCCCACCCGACAGCTGGGCGGGCTTGCGCTTCTCGAACCCCGTCAACTCGACCATGGCCAGTGCGCGCGCCACACGCTCTCGGATCTCGCTGCCGCGGAGGCGACGCACCTCGAGCGGGAAGGCGACGTTTTCCTGCACGCTCATGTGCGGGAACAGCGCATAGTTCTGGAAGACAAAGCCAAGCCCGCGCTTGTGCGGGGGAAGTTCAGTGAGCGTCGTCCCGTTGAGCAGGATGTCCCCGGACGTCGGCTGCTCGAAGCCCGCCAGCATCATCAGCGTCGTCGTCTTGCCCGATCCCGACGGGCCCAGCAGGGTCAGGAACTCGCCCCGGGCAATGTCGAGGTCAAGCTGCTTCACGACGAGGTTCACGCCGTCATAGGTCTTGGTCACCCCCTTGAAGCGGACAAAGGGGATGGGCTCGGGTTCGGTGTCATGCACCTCGATGGGCGAGGGCAGGGGCTCGGGCGCAGTTTCGACGCTGGCCGGCGCCGGCTGTGTTTCGGGCACGGTCTCGGGCAGGGGCGCCGCTTTCGCATCAGCACGTGTCCCCGGATCATCGACCAGGGCCTCGGCAAAGCGTGCCTGCGCAGACTGTGCATCAGCGCCATCCCGCGCCAGCGCCGCCGACAGCACGGACCCGCGCGGCGAGACAGCAACGCCCACACGAGGTGGCTCCTCGGCCTCGTCGCTCTCATCGGGAGGTGGCGGCGTCGGCGCCGCGGCCGCAGGTTCCGGAGCAGGTGCCTCCGCCCGGGCTTCGGGCTCCTCAGGCGCGGACGGTGATCCCGTGGCGGGCGCGTCCGCAGCCTCTGTGACCGGCTGTTCGGGAGAGGCGATGCCAAGCAGCCGGGAGCGAAGGGAGAAGCCCTTCGCCGGCGGTTTGGACGGAGCGTCTGTTGTATCAGTGGACATCGTATCCGACGCGAAAGACCGCCGCTTTCCGGAAGTGTTGAAGGTGACTGGCGAAAAGACGCAACATCTTAGAGGCACCGGAGGTTAATGAAAAGCGCTGAGCGAGCGCGGCCGACATTTGCCTCACGGGATCAGTAACGAACGATTCGCCTCATATTCGCCCCAAGGACCACCCGCCTAGCCTCAGGTTGCAGCGTTGACCAGCGGATCTCCCCAGACAAGACCCCATCCGCCGGCCCCGGACAAGTGCTATAAGCCCGCAAACACTGCAGAGACCCCCCATGACTGACCCGATACCCAGCCCCGCCATGGCAAATGACATCGACGCCCTCTGGCTCCCCTTCACCGCAAACCGCCAGTTCAAGTCGGATCCGCGCGTGATCGCCCGCGGCAAGGGTATGTTCTATTACGACCCACAGGGCCGCGAGCTGCTCGATGGCCTCGCCGGGCTCTGGTGCTCGCTGGCAGGTCATGGCCAGCCGAAGATCACCGAGGCGGTGGCCGCGCAGCTCAGGGAACTCGACTTCGCGCCCACCTTCCAGTTCGCCCATCCCCGCATCATCGAACTGGCCGGCCGCGTTGCATCCATCGCGCCCCCGGGCATGGAGCGCGTCTTCTTCTGCAACTCCGGCTCCGAGGCCGCCGACACCGCGCTCAAGATTGCACTGGCCTACTGGCGGGCGAAGGGTGAAGCGCATCGCACGCGCCTGATCGGCCGCGTGCGTGGCTATCACGGGACCAATTTCGGTGGCATGTCGGTGGGCGGCATCGTCAACAACCGCAAGGCCTACGGCCAGATGCTGCCGGGCGTCGATCATCTGCCATCGACCTATGACCGGTCCCGCCAGGCCTTCTCCAGGGGCGAGCCCGACTACGGTGCGAACCTCGCCGACACGCTCGAGGACCTCGTAGCCCTTCACGGGGACACGATAGCCGCCGTCATCGTCGAGCCAATGGCGGGCTCGACCGGCGTCCTCCCGCCGCCGAAGGGTTACCTGCAGCGCCTGCGCGAGCTCTGCACGAAGCATGGCATCCTGCTCATCTTCGACGAGGTGATCACCATGTTTGGCCGCATGGGCGCAGCCACGGCCGCCGAGCGCTATGGCGTGACCCCCGACATGATCACCTTCGCCAAGGGCATAACCAACGGCGCCATCCCGATGGGCGGCGTCATCGCCGCGAACGCGATTTACGAGGCCTTCGCGCAGAAGAACGACTGGCAGATCGAGCTTTTCCACGGCTACACCTATTCAGGCCACCCCGTCGCCGCCGCCGCCGCCCTCGCCACCCTCGACATCTACCGCGATGAAGGCCTGTTCGAACGCGGGCGCCACGTCGAGGCCTGGCTCGCCGACGCTGTCCACACGCTGAAGGGCGCACCCTTCGTTGTGGATATCCGTAATTGCGGCGCGGCGGCCGCCATTGACATCGAACCGGCACCCGGCGCGCCCGGCAAGCGCGGCCATGAGGCCATCCGCCGCGCCTTCTTCGACGAGGGCATCGTGCTCAGGGTCGGCGGCGACACGATTGCATTGGGCCCTGCTCTCGTTGCAGAAGAGGCCCACGTGGAGCGGCTCGTCGACGGCGTGCGTCGGGTGCTTGGCCGCCTGTCCTGAATAACAGAATGCCTCGAAGGGGATAATCGCAACATGCTTGTCGGCGTTCCGAAGGAAATCAAGGTTCACGAGTATCGTGTAGGCCTCACGCCCTCGAGCGTGCGCGAGCTCGTCGCTCACGGCCACAAGGTTGTCGTTCAGGCATCCGCAGGTGCCGCCATCGGTCTGACGGATGACATGTACAGGGCGGCCGGCGCGGACATCGCGGCAACCGCAGCCGACGTCGTCGCGAGGGCTGACATGGTCGTGAAGGTGAAGGAGCCCCAGGCTCCCGAAATCGCCATGCTGCGACCGGGCCAGTTGCTCTTCACCTACCTTCATCTCGCCCCGGACCCCGAACAGACCACGGGGCTGCTCAAGTCGGACTGCGTGGCGATTGCCTACGAGACCGTGACGGATGCACGCGGCGGCCTGCCGCTGCTTGCCCCCATGTCCGAGGTCGCCGGCCGCATGTCGATCCAGGCCGGTGCGCATTGCCTCGAGATGGAGCAGGGCGGTCGTGGCATGCTGCTGGGCGGCGTGCCAGGCGTTCCCGCCGCGAAGGTCGTCATCATCGGCGGCGGCGTCGTCGGCGCCAACGCCGCACGCATGGCCATGGGCCTTGAAGCCCATGTCACCGTGATTGATCGCAGCCTCCCGCGGCTGGCCGAGCTCGACCTCCAGTTCGGTGCCATGCTGAACACGGTCTATTCGACGATTGATGCGATCGAGGAGCAGGTCCTGACCGCCGACCTCGTTGTGGGTGCAGTCCTGCTGCCGGGCGCCGCAGCCCCGAAACTGATTTCCGAGTCGATGGTCCGCCGCATGAAGAAGGGCTCGGTCATCGTCGACGTTGCCATCGACCAGGGTGGTTGCGCCGAGACGGCGCATGCAACGACCCACGCCCAGCCCACCTACAAGGTCCATGACGTGGTGCATTACTGCGTGGCGAACATGCCGGGCGCGGTCGCGCGCACATCCACCTTCGCCCTGAACAATGCGACGCTGCCCTTCACCCTGGCTCTGGCCGACAAGGGCTATGCCCGGGCCTGCCGCGAGAACCCGCATTTGCTGGCCGGCCTCAACATCCACCGCGGCGCTTTGACCTACCAGGCGGTCGCAGAAGCGCAAAAGCGCCAATTCACCCCGCCGGACCGCGCGATCCCCGGGTGATCCACAGAAAGCGTCCATTCGTCACTGCTGGGAAGGCGCTGGATGAAGTAAGAGCGCCGGCCTCAGGCAGGACCGGATCCCAATGACGATTTTCCTTTCGCGACGCCGGACGCTGGCGTGCCTGCTGGCAGCGGGCACTGTCTCGGCTGGCGCGGCCCGTGCGGGCAGTCCCATCCTGGCGCTGGCACCGCAGGATATTGCAGCACTCGGAACGCCGGACCGCCAGCTCGAGAAGCGCCTCCTGGCGCTCGTCTCCAGCCTGGGCAGCGCAAAGGTCGGCATCGCCGCGATCGATGTGGACGCAGGGCGCACGGCCTTCGTGAATGGCGATGACACGTTCGCCCTGCAGGGGATCAGCACGTTGCCCGTGGCCACCGCCATCCTGCTCCTTGCAGAGCGGGGCGAGATCTCGCTCGAGCAGATCGTGCGCCTGACCGCAGGGGACATTGCACCGGGCCGCTCCCCACTGGCCGAGCGGCTGCGCGCGGCACCCGTGAAATTCACAATCCGGCAGCTGGTGGAGCACATGCTGCTCAATGCAGACGGCACGGCGACCGACGCACTGATGCGGCTGGTCGGCGGCCCCTCCCGCATCCGCCGCGAGCTGGCGCGGGCAGGTCTGAAAGATGGCATGCGCATCGACCGCTACGAGCGCGAGCTTCAGCCAGCGGTCTTCGGCTTGAAGCCTGATCCCGCCTTCGCCGACCCGCAACGCTTTGCCGAAACCATCGTCTCCACCGACCGGCAGGCCCGTGAACGGGCACAGAGGCTGTACCTGCAGGGCCCGCGGGACACGGCAACCCCGCGCGCCATCGCCGCCCTCTACACGGCGCTAGCGCGTGGTCACCTCCTTGGTCGCCGAAATGAGTCCTTTGTGCTGGACGTGCTGAAGCGCACCAAGACGGGGCAGGGCAGGCTGGAAGCCGGCATCGCCAAGGGTTGGAGCATGGCCCACCGTTCAGGCCAGACCCGCACCATTGATGGCTTCACGGCAGTGTTCAGCGACAGCGGCATTGCGACGGCCCCAAACGGCAGCCGTGTCATCATGGTTGCCTTTATCGAAGGCGCGTCCCAGCCCGTGGAACAGCTGAAAGCATTCCAGCAACAGGTCGCACGCACGATCTTCGACGTGTGGCTGCCTCCCTCGCGCGCCTGACCGACCTGTTGCGATCGTCAGGTGCCGGCTTTGTCGTTCGAGGCCGGCATTTTTTCGCACAGCTGCTTCAGCCGTTCGACCTGGCGCACATAGAGCGTCTTTGATTTCCGCTCGGCGATCCCGTCATGGGCAAGCTGCGACAGCACGCGCGCGACCGTTTCGCGCGTCGTCGAGGCTTGCGACGCGATCTGCGCCTGGGTTGGCAGCGGGTAGACCAGCCAGGAGCCCTGGCGCACGGGATCCGGCTTCATCAGCTTGAGGATCTCCGAGTAAACCCGCTGATAGGCCGACAGCGTCGCCAGATCCATGATGCGGTCGTCGCTCGTGCGCACGATCCGCACCAGCTTTTCCATGATCACGAAGCTCATCCGCGGATTTTGCTCGACCAGCTCCCGGAACACTTGAGGCGTGATGGAAGCCAGAATGCAATCCTCGAGGGCAACCACCGTGGCCGAGCGCGGCAGCCCGTCGATCGCCGCCATCTCTCCGAAATAGTCACCCGGTCCGGCAACCGCATAGGCGACCTCTCGGCCCGACGGCGAAAAGTTCACGATGCGGCAGCGACCCTTCACCACGAAAAATACGTCGCGTGAATCCGAGTCTCGCGTTACCACGGCCTCGCCTTCGCGTGCGGTCCGCCACGTGCACTGCAGCTCCAGCCTGGCCACGGCAGCCCTGTCCACGGTCTCAAGCAGCCTGCTGCCGTCAAGGGTCTGCTCCGGTCGACGGACGTCCCCGGTCGAATTCATCTCACCCCTCGTCATCGCTTTCCAGTCCAGTCACAGGGAGCCCTGTCGCGCCTGAATAACACATGAATGAACAGCATTAACAGGACTGGCCCGCAGCCCTTAGATCGTCACCCCGCCATCGACCACGATGGACTGCCCCGTCATGAAGGCGGCGGCCCTTGAGGCCAGGAACACAGCCGCGCCAGCAATCTCGTCCGGCTCCCCGATCCGCTTGAGCGGCGCCGTGGCAGTAGACCGGGCGAGAATCTCCGGATTATCCCACAAGGCCTTGGCAAAGTCAGTCTTGATCAGTCCGGGCGCAATGCAGTTTGCACGAATATTGTGGATACCATACTCCACCGCAATGTTACGGGCGAGCTGGAAGTCCGCGGCCTTTGAGATGCAATAGGCCCCAAGGACCGGAGAGCCCCGAAGTCCCCCGATAGACGACACGATGATGATGCTGCCGTCCTTGCGCGCGACCATCTCGGGGATGACGAGGTTGCACAGCTGGTGATTGGACCGGACATTCGCCCCCATGATCTTGTCGAAGGCCTCATCCGTCATCTGGGACATCGATCCGAACACAGGGTTCACCGCC
>JBEIFU010000074.1:0-10894 GCA_040382295.1 Alphaproteobacteria bacterium | reverse complement strand
TACTATGGGCGGTGGCAGGAGCGCTCGAGCTGGAAGGCGGCCATCATCGATGTCACGCATCCGATCATTGCGCGGGGTGTCCAGGATCTTCGGGATGCACGCGGTCGCGATCCGGTGATTGCCCGAATGCTGGGTGACTGAGTTTTCTGCCAGGCCATTCTTTGTGCGGTGCACAATGGGTGGCGGAATGTTGCCGCAGCCATAGGCCGCTTGAACGAAACATGCGCCTCCATGCGCGTGCGTCGCAATCTTCTGAGTGGCTACGCGGCATTCACCTCTGGCTGAGAATTGGCGTTGACGCTCCTGTCAGTCGCGCCTATTCCCTCGCGCCAATTTGACGCGTGCACTCAGCCGGGAGTTCCCATGAGCAAGACGGCGCCGGATCGCAAGAACCGCGTATCCCTTTCGCTTCGCATTCCTGAACCCAAGCATCGGCCGGGCGACCAGCCTGATTTTTCGAACATCAAGGTGCCGAAGGCTGGCGAGGTTCGGCGTCCCGATATCACGGCCACGGCGAAGGACGTGTCCGATCTTGCGTATGAGCTGATCAGGGTGCTCGATAATGACCACAGGGCCGTGGGCCCTTGGGATCCCAAGCTTGATGTCGAAACGATGAAGCGCGGTCTCAGGCACATGGTGACGACGCGGATCTTCGACGACCGCATGTACAAAGCGCAGCGTCAGGGGAAGACCTCGTTCTACATGAAGTGCACGGGCGAAGAAGCGGTGGCCGTTGCCCAGGCTGCGGCGCTGGACACGGACGACATGTGCTTTCCGTCCTATCGGCAGCAGGGCCTCCTCGTGTCGCGCGGATACCCGCTTATCGACATGATGAACCAGATCTATTCAAACGAGAAAGACCCGATCAAGGGGCGCCAGCTGCCTATCATGTACTCTGCCAAGAAGTACGGTTTCTTCTCGGTTTCGGGTAATCTGGGGACCCAGTTTAGCCAGGCCGTGGGCTGGGCCATGGCCTCGGCCTACAAGGGGGACGACCGGATTGCTTCCACGTGGATCGGAGAGGGTTCGACGGCCGAAGGCGATTTCCACCACGGGCTGACCTTTGCAACGGTGTACCAGGCGCCCGTCGTGCTGAATGTTGTCAATAACCAGTGGGCCATTTCGTCGTACCAGGGGATCGCCGGGGGGGAGGATTCGACCTTCGCCGCGCGGGGCATTGGCTATGGGATGCCAGGGCTTCGGGTCGACGGCAACGACTTCCTGGCAGTCTATGCGGTGACGAAGTGGGCTGCAGACCGTGCGCGTTCGAATCTGGGTCCCACGCTGATCGAGCATTTCACTTATCGTGTCGAGGGCCACTCCACGAGCGACGATCCTACCCGCTATCGGCCGGCAGGCGAGGCCAAGGCATGGCCGCTCGGAGATCCCATCGTTCGATTGAAGAGCCACCTCATTGCCCTGGGGAAGTGGTCGGAGGCGGAGCAGACCGCACTCGAGAAGGAATGCGAGGAACATGTCCGCAAGGTTCAGAAGGAGGCTGAGGAGAATGGTGTCCTCGGCAGCGGAAAGATTCCGAGCGTGAAAACGATGTTCGAGGATGTCTACAAGGACATGCCGTGGCACCTGCGCAAGCAGCGCCAGGAAATGGGGGTCTGACGCGCCATGGCCACCATGAACATGATCCAGGCCCTGAATTCCGCCATGGATGTGATGCTGACGCGGGATCCCAACGTGCTGATCTTCGGTGAGGATGTTGGCTATTTTGGCGGTGTCTTTCGCGCCACGGACGGCCTCCAGAAGAAGCATGGGGTGCAGCGTTGTTTCGATACCCCCATCGGCGAGAGCGGCATCGTTGCAACGGCCATCGGGATGGGGGCGTATGGGCTCAGGCCTGTCGTCGAGATCCAGTTCGCTGACTATATCTATCCTGCCTATGACCAGATCGTGTCGGAAGCCGCGCGTCTGCGTTATCGGTCGGCTGCCGACTTTACGGCGCCGATCACGCTGCGCTCGCCCTATGGGGGGGGCATCTTCGGGGGGCAAACGCACAGCCAGAGCCCCGAAGCGTTGTTCACGCATGTCTGCGGCCTGAAAACCGTGATCCCCTCCAATCCCTACGATGCCAAGGGATTGTTGATTGCGGCCATCGAGGACGATGATCCGGTCATGTTCTTCGAGCCAAAGCGAATCTATAATGGTCCCTTCGATGGCCACCATGATCGACCCGTCCAGGCGTGGAACAAGCATCCGTCGAGTGATGTTCCGGAGGGCTACTACACGGTACCGCTCGGGAAGGCCCGGATTGCGCGGGCGGGGGATGCGGTGACGGTGCTTGCCTATGGAACGATGGTGCATGTGTCGACTGCTGCGGCCGAAGAACAGGGTATCGACGCGGAAGTCATTGACCTGAGGACCATCTGGCCTGTTGACATTGATGCCATCATCCAGTCGGTGGAGAAGACAGGGCGCTGCGTGATCGTGCATGAGGCAACGCGGACCAGCGGGTTTGGTGCCGAGCTCTCGGCGTTGGTGCAGGAGAACTGCTTCCATCACCTCGAGGCTCCCATCGAGCGCGTCACTGGCTGGGACACGCCCTATCCGCATGCGTTTGAGTGGCAATATTTTCCTGGACCCAAGCGCATTGGTGAAGCCATGCGCCGTGCGTTGGAGGGCTGAGGGTCATGGGCACGTTTGTTTTCAAGCTTCCTGATGTCGGCGAGGGTACTGCTGAAGCCGAGATCGTGGCCTGGCACGTAAAGGTGGGTGACCTTGTCGAGGAAGACCAACACCTGGTCGATGTCATGACGGACAAGGCGACGGTCGAGATGACGTCACCCGTCAAGGGCCGCGTGGTATCGCTGCACGGCGAGCCGGGCGCCATGGCAATCGTTGGCGCGCCGATCGTCGAGTTCGAGGTCGAGGGGGCTGGTAATGTAGCCCAGGCGAAGGCCCCTCCCGTTTCGCCTCAGGCTGCGCCGATGCCCGCAAAGGTCGAGGCGGTGAGGCCTGCATCTGCACCGCGCCCGATCAAGGCTGTCGACGCAGAGCTGGCCCCTATCATCGCGGCCCAGCGGGTCCATGGCGACAAGCCGTTGGCGTCGCCGGCTGTACGGCGGCGGGCTTTGGAGCTTGGAATCAAACTGCAGTTCGTCAACGGGTCCGGGCCCGGTGGTCGCATCACGCATGCAGATCTCGACGCGTTTCTCGCACGTGGCGCGTCGCCGGGTGAAGGTGGCGGCCTTGTGCGCCGCGACGGCGTCGAGGAGATCAAGGTCATCGGCCTTAGGCGCAAGATCGCCGAGAAGATGCAGGACGCCAAGCGGCGCATTCCCCATTTCGCTTATGTCGAGGAAGTCGACATGACTGAGATCGAGGCCTTGCGTGCGCACATGAATGGTGCACGTGGCAAGGATCAGCCGAAGCTGACGCTTCTTCCGTTTCTCATGCGGGTACTGGTGCGGGTGCTTCCGGGGTTCCCGCAGATCAACGCGCGCTATGATGACGAGGCGGGCGTTGTGCATCGCTTCCGTCCCGTGCATGTCGGCATAGCAACGCAGACTGCGAATGGGCTGATTGTCCCTGTTGTGAAGCATGCCGAGGCCCTCGATCTCTGGCAGGCTGCGAACGAGGTCGCGCGCGTTTCGGCGGCAGCTCGCGACAACAAGGCTACTCGCGAAGAGCTTTCGGGCTCGACCATTACAATCACCAGCCTTGGGGCTCTTGGCGGTGTCGTCACAACGCCGGTGATCAATCATCCCGAGGTTGCGATCATCGGTCCGAATGCGATCATCGAGCGGCCAGTCGTGCGGGGTGGTGCCATTGTCGTACGCAAGGTGATGAACCTCTCGTCCTCATTCGATCATCGCGTGGTCGATGGCTTTGATGCTGCACAGTTCATCCAGCGCGTGAAATCATTGCTCGAGCATCCGGCGCTGATGTTCATGGACGAGAGTGTCAACCGTGGCTGAAACGATCCGGACGAACGTGCTTGTGGTTGGTGGTGGGCCAGGTGGCTATGTTGCTGCCATCAGGGCAGGGCAGCTTGGACTCGACACGACGCTTGTCGAGGGTGACCGGCTTGGTGGCACTTGCCTGATCCGTGGCTGTATTCCCTCAAAGGCTCTCATTCATGCCGCTGGCAATTTCGAGGCCATGCGCCATGCGGCCGAGAAACCAGTCCACGGCATGAAGCTCTCCGCGCCGCCATCGCTCGACTTTCGCGAAACCGTGCAGTGGAAGGAGGGCATCGTCTCGAAGCTCAATACTGGGGTCGGCAGTCTCCTGAAGCGCGCCAAGGTGCGGGTTATCAATGGGTTTGCTGTCTTCTCTGACGCTAAGACGTGCAGGGTCGGTGATGCCACGATCCAGGCGGAGCATGTGATCCTTGCGAATGGATCTGTTCCGGCAGAGCTTCCCTTCCTCAAATTTGGTGGCGATGTGATTTCGTCGACCGAGGCACTGTCACTTGACGCGGTGCCTGCGCGCTTGGCTGTTGTGGGCGCAGGCTATATCGGGCTTGAGCTCGGTATCGCCTTTTCGAAGCTCGGGTCGAAGGTCACCATCGTTGAAGCGGAGGGGCAGATCCTGCCGCTGTATGACGCGGATCTCGTGGCGCCCGTCAGGCGCTGGCTGGATCGCAATGGCGTCGGTCTGCATCTGGGAGCGACAGCCAAGGGTGCCCAGGCAGGCAAGAACGGTACATCCCTTGCGATTGAGACGGCTGACGGGAAAGCCTTGTCAATTGCTGCTGACAAGATTCTCGTGACGGTTGGCCGAAAGCCGCACACGCAAGGCTGGGGGCTTGAGAGCATGGGCGTCGACATGAACGGTCGCTTCATCAAGGTCGATAGCCAGTGCCGCACGTCGATGCGTGACGTTTGGGCCATCGGTGACCTCGTTGGTGAACCCATGCTGGCGCACAAGGCGTCTGCGCAAGGGGAGATGGTCGCCGAGCTCATTGCCGGCCACAAGCGGCGGTTTGATCCGGTGTCGATCGCCGCAGTGTGTTTCACCGAGCCTGAGATTGTCAGCGCGGGCGTGTCGCCGGCTGAGGCGGCGCGGCAGGGGATTGACGTCGTGGTCGGGCAGTTCCCGTTCTCTGCCAATGGGCGCGCGCTGTCGATGGATGGCGCCGATAATGGCGGATTTGTCCGTGTTGTTGCGCGCAAGAGCGATCATCGAGTGCTGGGCATCCAGGCTGTCGGCCAACATGTCTCGGAACTTTCGGCGCAGTTTGCCCTGGCGCTGGAGATGGGTGCGCTACTTGAAGACATTGCTGGAACCATCCACGTGCACCCGACGCTGAGTGAGGCTTTCCATGAAAGCGCCCTGAAGGCGCTGGGGCACGCGATCCATATCTGAGACCCCGGTTGCAGGCTGTCGCTAAAGCCTGATTACTGCAGAATTTTTCTTGTTTCGGTCTTGCAGGTAGCTGGTTAATCGCCCACATCTTCGACCGTGTTCTAGAGGGGAGATTCTGTTCATGTCCGATGTCGTCATCCGAACGCCCATGCAGTACCTGGACCGGGCGCTTACCACGTTGCGGGATTTGGGGATCGTTCCTGCAAAGGGCGAGGATGCACCCATCAATGCATTGCTGCAGCAGATCTCTGACCTCGATAATGAAAAGATCACGATCATCGCGCGTACACTGAACCAGGCTTCAAGCTTCAACGAGGTCGTGCGCGAGAATGTGTCGGCGATGTCGGTTGGTGATCGCTACCGGCAGATAACGGAGGGGTTCAACTCGATCCGTGACGACGCCAAGGCCATGGTCGACCAGATTTCGGATGGCAAGGTCAGCGTCTGGGAGCGGGCCACCAATTCCTGGATGAAGCTCACGCGGGGTGACATTGCTGACCGCTTCGACAAGATCCGAGGGATCTATATCGCGGTTACCAAAGAGACGAAGAACCAGATCGAGCGCGAGCATGCGATCCTGCAGGCCTATCGGGATTTCCGCGGTGCGCTCAAGCAATCGGAAGTGCTTGCCCTCGAGGTTCTGAAGAAGGCTGAATGGAGGCTGGAGGAAGCCAAGAAGAAGTTGGGCGAGGCTTCTGCGGCTGTTGCCAATTTTTCGGGTACTGAGCCTGCCGAACGCGCGAAGCTCGAGCTCATCCGCGACGAGGTCCTGCGGCAGACGCAGGATGAGGACAAGCGCTACCAGATTGCAAAAGATCTCTCGGACAACCTGACGATCGGATACAATACTTCCGAAGTCATCATGGCGCGCCTCATGCAGACGACGAGCGCGAAGGAGCGGATCTATGCGCAGGCTGTCAGCTTCTTCTCGACCAATGATACGGTGCTGACAGCGCTCAAGGCGTCGTTCACGGGCATGTTCGGTCTTCATGAGTCGACCGAGACCGTCAATGCCATGAAAGAGGGTGTCTCGAAGTCCATCGAGGTGCTGGCCGAGATCGGCGACAAGGTGCAGGAGGCTGCCATCCGCGCGGGCTATGGGCCGACCATTCGAGCGGATGCCGTCAAGAAGCTCGTTGATTCGGTTGTCAACTTCCAGGAGAAGTCGCGCACCATCATCGAGGAGATGCGCAAGCTCTCGACCCAAAACTCCGCTGAGATCCGGGATGCGGTGGAGGATGGCAAGCGACGTCTTGCTGACCTCGTTGCGCAAGGCAAGGCCTTTCACCTCTGATGTCTGAGGCGATGGGGGCGAGCAAGCCCCAAACGCTTGACGAGCTGATGCTTGCGATGGATGTGGTCGATACGATCCGCCATCGCGAGCTTGTTGTTGCGCGTGAGCTTGCACAGGGTGACCGGGATGAAGCGCTGAAGGCGCGGTTGAGAGAGATCTATCGCGGGCAGGGGCTTGAGGTGTCCGATGCCGCCATCGAGCAGGGCATCAAGGCGCTCAAGGAAAGCCGTTTCGTCTATACACCACCAGCTCCGGGTCTGGGGCGCAGCCTTGCCATGGCCTGGGTCAGGCGTAGGGTCATCGGGCGTTGGGTGGGCGGAATCGCCGCCGCATGTATTGCGCTGTGGGCCATCGGCTATTTCGGCTTTGAGCTGCCTCGGCAGCAGGCCTTGGCTGAGACACGCATAGCCCTTACACAGGATTTGCCTCGCGACCTGCGTGCGGCGGTCGGGGCTACGCGTGGGGAGACGCAGGATGCTGCGGTCCTCGCTCAGGTTGACGGGCTTGAACGCGATGGTAATGCCGCGCTGAGGCGCAGCGATGTCGAAGCCGCGCGTGCGAGCATTGCAGCTCTCGATGCGCTACGCGCTCGGCTGGTTTCGACCTATGTGCTGAATGTCGTGAGCGGCGCTAACGACACATCGGGGGTGTGGCGCATGTCGGCAGTAAATCCCGCTGCCCGAAATTATTACCTGATCGTCGAAGCGGTTCAGGCAGATGGGAAGCGCCTGCCAGTCACGGTTGTCAACGAGGAGAATGGCAAGAGCGCCACTGTCACCCGGTGGGGTGTGCGCGTGCCGGAAGCTTTCTTCAACGAGATACGCCGCGACAAGCAGGACAACGGCATCATCGAAAAGAACCCAATCGGTCAGAAGCTTCGGGGCGAGATTGACCCCCGCTACAATTTCCCGAAAGAGGGCGGCGCCATCACGTCGTGGGATGAGTGATGCGGATCAACGGACGCGATGCGCTGAGTTCGGTCGAGAGCGCGATTTCGGGTGTGCGCACGAATGAGTCGCGGCTCACCGAGGTGCTGAGTTCAGCGGCTGGTGAGGCCGAGCGCCTGCGTTTTGACCTGGCTGAAAGCTTCAAGGCACTGGCGCTGGTACGGCTTGATGCCCTTGTGCGTAACCAGGTGGTGGGCGGGCTTGATGCTGCAGAAAGGCGGGCGCTGGATCTCATGCGCTCGCACAAGGCCAAGCTTGACCAGATCCTGGTGCGCTTTGGCGGGGCGCAGAGCGCGCTCGTCGCTGCGGAGGAAGAGCACCGGCAACGGGTGGTGTCCGTTGCTGACGCGCGGGAACCGATTGCTGCCTTGCAGTCGCGAGTCGAAGCCGAGATGTCTTCGGATCCTGCCTGGCTGGCGCAGAAGGCTGTCGTCGACAAGGCCATCGAGATTGCCAACGCCGCCGAGGAGAAGGCGAAGGTCAGCGAGGCCGACCGTGACGAGAAGCGCAGGCCTTATGAGGCTGATCCGCTGTTCATGTATCTGTGGGACAAGAGGTTTGGTACATCGGCTTATGGCGCATCGAACATCGTGCGCTTTTTCGACCGCAAGGTTGCCAACCTCGTCCGTTATGATGCTGCGCGGCCGAACTACACTTTGCTGAACGAGATTCCGGAACGATTGCGTGAGCATGCCATTGCGGCACTGGCCACGGCCCGCGTCGAGGATGAGGTGCTCGAGAAGATCGAGCGGGCAGCGCTGGTTCGGGCCGGCATTGAGCCGCTGGAGGCTGTTTTGTCTGAGAGGCTCGCCACACTCAAGCAAGCCAGCGATCGTCTCAGCGCCTACCAGAAAGCGATGACCGCGCTTGACGAGGAGCGGGTGCGCCTGCAGTCTGATGGTGATCGTTGGGCGCATGAAGAGGCCCTCACGGTTCTGACACAGGCCCTTTCGCAGGAGAGCCTTCAGACCATGTACCAGGAGGCTCGCCAGACAGCGACGCCGGAGGACGACCGACTGGTCCAGAAGATCGAGTTGACCCAGACAGCGATCGCGCGGGCTGAGGCTGATGTTGCCAAGATTCGCGACGAGGCGCGCGAGGTGGCGCGGCGCCGTGGCGAGCTCGAGAGCGTGCGGGATCGCATGCGTTCACGTCGCTATGATCGCCACAACAGCCAGTTTGAGCTTGATGGCGGGGATGTGCTGGGTGGGCTCATCGGGGGCATCCTGGGGGGTGCCCTTCAGAGTCGCGACTTGTGGGAGGCTCTCGAGAAGGCGCATCGCAAGCGCCGTGACTGGGATGACGATGACGATGACGACGACGACGATGATGACGATGATCATGACAAGCGCGCCGGCCCTTGGGGAAGCAAGCGCCATCATCCAAAGTTCCGGTTTCCGTCAACCTCTGTGCCGCGCTTCCCGAAGGGCTTTGGCGGTGGGTTCCGCACGGGTGGTGGGTTCAGGGGCGGTGGCTTCAAAACAGGCGGGCGCTTTTAGCGGGGCAGAGCCTGTTTCCTTGCGAGCGCCCTATGGAGCTTCAGGCGCTCACCGACGGTCAGCGGTCGACGGGGCTTCTTTTCAAGAAGACTTGAGACCGTGACGTCATCAGGGTTGGAGCGTGCGCCGTCACGTGTTTGAGGTTTGCTGTCGACGGTCCAGTTGCGCACCGGACCTGAATCCAAATGGATGAAGCGAGACTGCGGGTACCAACCCACGCCGCCGCGTGATAGTGTTTTCGCCAGACCTGCTGTCTTTTCGAGGCGCCGGTCCAGCGTGATGTCGATTGCGCGACCGGCGAGATGCTGGCTCTTCTCCGCAACGCCAAAATACTTCGTTGCGAGCTTCGCGTTTGTCTGGGGCGTGCGATAGGCTGAAAGCACCGTTGCGCCTGTCACTCCGCTCTGGCTAATGACGTCGGCGAGGAAGTCGAGCGTCTCCACGAACATCGGCCCCCGGACATCTTCCCGATGGTCACGCAGGAAGAAGGAGAGATCGATCATGGCGTCTGGTAAAGGGCCTACATTGTCCCGATAGAGGCCCGTGAAGGTCTCTCCCGTATGCGCATGGCGAAGCGAAAGCCGGCGTGGGGTTGACGGTGTGCTCAGGGCGTAGGGGTTGCCTTCCACGAGTATGCGTGCCGAGGCGCTGCGGCCGAAAACCAGCGTCAGTCCTGCTGCAAGTAGAAGGTCACGTCGCTTCGGGTTCATAATGTTCAAAACGGCTCTTTCCAGCCTCCAGATCAACCCTATCAGACATCAACAACCCGTTACATCTGCCGCTTGCTCCGGGTTTTCTAGGGTTTCCGGGCGCTGCCTGAGAGATCAGGTCCCTGTGGTTGAGCTTCTGATCCACTCAGACACGATTGTCTCGAGCACGGGGAGGGGGACTGCTCCGTTCTCGAGAACGACGTCGTGGAACTTGCGCAGGTCGAACCTTGGTCCAATTGATTTTCTGGCGTTTTCGCGCAGTTCCAGCATTCGATTGCGGCCGATCTGATAGGCGCAGGCCTGGCCGGGATAGACGAAATAGCGGTCGATCTCGCGCACGATATTGTCACGGGTCAAAGCGGTGTTGCTCAGGAAATAGTCCACGCTCTTCTGGCGGCTCCAGCCATAGGCGTGAATGCCCGTGTCGACGACAAGCCTGCAGGCTCTCCAGAGCTCCATCGTGATGCGGCCGACCTCGTCCAGGTCGTTTTCGTAAAGCCCCATCTCGCCGGCCAGGTACTCGGTGTAGAGCGCCCAGCCTTCGACATACGCTGTGAACCCCGTGTACTTGCGAAACTCGGGGATATTGCCGGTTTCCTGAGCGATTGAAATCTGGAGGTGGTGACCCGGAAGGCCCTCGTGGAAAGCAAGCGCAGCCATCTGCCATTTCGGCAGGGTCGCCATCGACGCGAGATTGTAGAAGACGTAACCCGGTCGCGTGCCGTCAGGTGAGGCGGGGTTGTAGAATGCGATTGTCTGTCCGCTTTCGAGGAAGGGCTCCATCCGCCTGACCTCTACAGTGGCCTTGGGTAGTGTTCCGAAGGCTGAAGGCAAGATCTGCTCAGCTTTCTTCTGGAGATGGAGTGCGCGCTCAAGGTAGGCGGCCCGGCCCTTGTCGGTGGATGGATAGAGATATCGCGGGTTCGAGCGGAGATCCTGGTAGAATTGTTTCAACGTGCCGCGGAAGCCAAGGCGTTTCTGCACCACCTCCATATCGGCTGACAGGCGTGCGACTTCGGACAGGCCCAGCGCATGAATGTCTGCTGCCGGCATTTTCAGTGTGGTGTGGGCGGCTATCCGCTCATCATAAAAGGCCTTCCCATCGGGCAGGGTGCCCACACC
>JBEIFU010000073.1:0-11030 GCA_040382295.1 Alphaproteobacteria bacterium | reverse complement strand
GCGAAGAAGAAACGCTGTGTCGGGAGGCCCGAGGCTGTCAGCGCGGCAATCACGGCGGATGCGCCGGGAATCGGGATCACCGGGATTCCTGCGTCGATCGCCGATTCGACCAGGGATTGACCCGGGTCGGACACAAGCGGGGATCCTGCGTCGCTCACGAGGGCCACACTCAGGCCCTGCTGCAATTCCTTCATGATCCTGTCATCGAGGGTGCGCGCGGTCTGCTCCCGGTAGGATTGCAGGGGGCGCGAGATTTCATGCATGGCGAGAAGCCTGGCTGTCACGCGTGTATCCTCGGCATAGAGCCGGTCTGCGGTTTTCAGCACATCGCGCGCACGCAGGGTCAGATCCCGCGCATTTCCAATCGGCGTCGCGACCAGGTATAGGCCTGACGGCAACGGTGCGTTGCATTTACTTCGCGACTGTCGGGCGCTAGTGTCGGGGTCTTCACTCATACTTCGCTGCTGCCAAGAGGGGTTGATGCCTGTGAGTTCGTCCGTGACCAGCGCCAGATCGTTGCGTACCCCCAGATCCTCACTTGGGGCAATGATCCTGCTTCTTGCAGGCCTTGTGCTCGGCGGCTGCGAGACGCCGTCGCTCTTTGGAGAGCAAGGGAAGCCGACCGTCAAGGCGCCGACGCCAACAAATGTCGCCGCGATCCCTTCGACGTCGTCAGGTACGCCCTTCGTGCCCAAAGAAGGCCAGGTTCGCATCGCTCTGCTCCTGCCGTTCTCGCATCCTGACCGTAACGCCCGTGTGGGTGCCCAGGCGCTGCAGGATGCCGCGCAACTCGCCATGTTCGACATGGGCGCGCGCTCGATGGTGCTTCTGCCCCAGGACACAGGTACGACCCCGGAGAGCGCGGCCGCAGCGGCCGCGGCCGCCTTAGACAAGGGTGCGGAGCTGATCCTCGGGCCGCTGCTTGCCAATGACGTGCGGGCCGTTGCCCCTGTCGCACGCGCGCGCGGCGTGCCGATTGTCGCATTCTCGACCGACCGAACCGTGGCGGGGGATGGGGTCTTCCTGCTCAGCTTCCTGCCTGAGCAAGAGGTGAACCGGGTCGTGAGCCTTGCAACGTCGCAAGGGCGCCGCCGGTTTGTTGCGCTGGTCCCTGCCACGCCCTACGGGCAGCGCGTGGAAGAAGCGTTCCGTCTCGCGGTCGCACGCGCTGGCGGCGAGGTCGTGGCTGTCCAAAGCTATGAGGCGAATGCCCAATCCCTCGAACCCGCTGTCAAGGCGGTCGCCAAGCTGGAATTTGACAGCATTTTCCTGCCCGATGGTGGCTTGATGCTGCGCAGCCTCGGTCCGATCCTCTCGGTCAATGGCGTCGACTCCCGCAAGGTTCAGTTCCTGGGAACCCGCATGTGGGATGATCCGGCGACCACGCGCGAGATCTCGCTGGCTGGTGGCTGGTACGCGCTGCCTCCGCAGGAACAGCGAAGCAATTTCATCACGCGCTATCAGCAACTCTATGGCGCGCGGCCGCCGCAGATCGGGTCGCTGGCCTATGATGCGATCGCGCTTGCTGCGACGCTTGCAGGTGGACGAGCCGGTCAACGCTACACCCGTACAACCATCGCAGATCCCAACGGCTTTGCCGGGATCGATGGTATTTTTCGCTTTCGCTCCGACGGCATGACAGAGCGTGGCCTTGCCGTCTTCCAGGTTTCGCAGGATGGCCCACCTGTGATCATCAGCCCGGCGGCGAGCACCTTCCAGACGCCTGCCTCCTGAAGCCGCTTCAGGCCAGAAGTGTCTTCAGGATCGCGTTCAGCACCGGGCGCCCTGCTGACGTTGCCAGCAGTTTCGATCCCTTTCGCGCCACCAGGCCCTGCTCTTCCAACAGCTTAATCCTTGCGCCCGGGGGACGGTTCCCGGTGCTTGCCTCCAGACGCTCGAGGTCTATCCCCTCGCGCAACCGTAATCCCATGAGCATGGCCTCCGTAAAGCTGTCCTCCGGCGTGACCGGGTCCCAGGCTTTCAGGGCATGCCCTTCCCGGCTGATGCGGGAGAGCCAAAGCTCGGGTGAACGTTCCGTTTCTGTTGCGACCTTGCGCCCCGCCACGCTCACGCGCCCGTGCGCGCCGGGTCCGATGCCCATGTAGTCGTCGTAGCGCCAGTAAAGAAGGTTGTGCCTGGACTCGTCTGCCGGTGCCGCATGGTTCGATATCTCGTAGGCGGGCAGGCCGGCGGCCTCCATGCGCGCCTGCGTCAGTTCGTACATTGCCGCCGCAACTTCGTGGTCGAGCTCCTGCATCAGGCCACGCGCCCGTGCGGCATGGAACGGCGTGCCTTCCTCGAAGGTCAGCTGATAGAGCGAATAGTGCGAGCATCCAACGGCAATGGCGCGCGCCAGCTCCTTGTCCCATGCTTCAAGAGCCTGACCTGGCCTTGCGTAGATGAGGTCGAAGGATACGCGGGTGAACACGGCGCAGGCCATCTCGACGGCGCGCATCGCCTCATCCACGGTGTGCAGACGCCCGAGGGCCTTGAGGTCAGGATCGTCGAGGGCCTGTACCCCGAGTGACAGACGGTTCACGCCTGCCGACCGATAGTCCCTGAACCGTTGGGCATCCGCGCTGGTAGGGTTGGCCTCCAGCGTGATTTCTATCGCGGGATCAAATCCAAATCGATTCTCTGCAGCCTCAATCACGGCGCGGACGCAACTGCCCGGCATGAGTGACGGTGTGCCGCCGCCAAAAAAGATCGAGGTCAGTGGCGGTGCCATGTCGATCCGACTTGCCAGTGCGTCGAGCTCGCGCACGAGGGCCTGCGCGTAGGCATCGGCATCGATGCGGGCGCGGACATGGCTGTTGAAGTCACAATACGGGCACTTCGACAGACAGAAGGGCCAGTGCACATAGAGCCCGAAGGCCTTGCCTGCCGTCTCAGCCAAGACAGGCTCCAACGAACTTCTCGAACGCCCGGGCGCGATGCGACATGGCGTGCTTGGCGGCCGGATCCATCTCGCCAAAGGTCAGGCTGTGCCCGGCGGGAACGAACATCGGATCGTAGCCAAAGCCCCGCGTGCCGCGGGGCGGCCAGACGAGTTCGCCATCGATGCGCCCCTCGAAGCTTGCCTCCACGCCATCAGGCCAGGCGATTGCCAAGGCGCAGATGAACCAGGCGGCGCGCGATGGGTGACCTGAGGCTTCCATGCGCCGATGGACTTCTTCCATGGCGAGGGAAAAGTCCCGCGTCGGTCCGGCCCATCTCGCCGAATAGATGCCAGGCGCTCCGTCCAGCGCCGCCACGCAGAGGCCCGAGTCGTCAGCCAATGCGGGGAGCTGCGCGCCCTTCGCCGCAGCGCGGGCCTTCAAGAGGGCATTCCCGATGAAGGTCGCCTCGGTTTCATCGGGTTCCGGCAGGCCAAGCTCTCCGGCGGAAATGGCCTGCAGGTTCCACGGTGCGATCAGCTCTGCGATTTCGCGGACCTTGCCGGAGTTGTGGCTGGCAACCACGAGACGTGAGCCTGAGAGCCTGCGGACCATTCCTAGGCCTCGATTGCCAGCTTCTGTTTCTGAACGAGCTCGAGGATGCCTCCCCGGGCAAGGCCCATGAGCCTTGTGAAGGCTTCTTCGGTGAAGGGCTCGCCTTCGGCTGTACCCTGGACCTCGACGATGTGCCCCTTCCCCGTCATAACGAAATTGGCGTCAGTGCCTGCGCTCGAGTCCTCGTCATAGTCGAGGTCCAGCAGGCAATTGCCGTTGTGAATGCCACATGAAATGGCTGCCACGTGATCCTTCAGGGGTATGGATCGGATCAGCTGGTCCTTCTTCATCAGCTGGAAACATTTGTGCAAGGCGACGAAGGCGCCTGTAATCGCTGCCGTGCGGGTTCCACCGTCTGCCTGGATCACATCGCAATCGAGCACGATCTGGCGTTCGCCAAAGGCCGTCATGTCGGTCACGGCGCGCAAGGCGCGGCCAATCAGCCGCTGGATTTCGAGCGTGCGGCCGGACTGCTTTCCCGTTGCGGCCTCGCGCCGCATTCGTTCCCCGGTTGCCCTCGGGAGCATGCCGTATTCCGCGGTCACCCATCCTTTTCCCGACCCTTTGAGGAATGGGGGGACCCCGCTCTCGAGGCTTGCCGTGCACAGGACGTGGGTGCGACCGAACTTCACCAGGCAGGAGCCCTCTGCGTGCGCGGAGACGCCCGGCTCGAGCGTAACATCTCTCATTTGGTCGTCGCGGCGGCCGGATAGGCGCATTGGGGGACCCTTGTCTTGAAGTTTGGGGGCGCAGAGGCTACCTAGCCTCGTGGAACCCCTTGATGCAATGGCAGTTTTCAACCGGATACCGGCTGTTCTTTCATGACCGACACCCCTGAGCCAAGGACAGGTACGCCCACCTCCAACCGCATTGCGGAACTGAGCGAGCGGTCGCGGGACATCTTCCGCAATATCGTGGAGTCCTATCTCGAGACCGGCGAACCCGTGGGGTCCCGCACACTGTCGCAGCGCGGTACGATCCCGCTCTCCCCGGCCTCGATCCGAAACGTGATGTCGGACCTGGAACAGGCCGGGCTGCTCGATGCGCCTCACAGCAGCGCCGGACGTATCCCGACACAGCTTGGCTTGCGGTTTTTTGTCGATGGGCTGCTCGAGGTCGGCAACCTGAACCCCCAGGAGCGCCGCGGGATCGAGACGCAGCTGGCGGCGAGCGGGCGCTCGATCGACGATGTGCTGACGCAGGCCTCAAGCATGCTGTCGGGGCTGAGCCATTGTGCGGGGCTTGTGGTCACGCCCAAGCGGGACCCTGCGCTCAAGCATGTCGAGTTCGTGCCCTTCGCGCCGCAGCGCGCGCTGGTCATCATGGTGGGCGACGACGGCTCGGTCGAAAACCGCATCATCGAGACGCCCAGCGGCGTCCTGCCCTCTTCCTTCATCGAGGCCGGGAACTATCTGAGCGCGCGGATGCGCGGGCGCACGCTCGAAGAGGTCCGCTCCGAGATCTTTGCCGAGATTGCCCAGCAGCGCGCGGAGCTGGATGAGCTGTCGGCGCGGCTTGTTGCGGCTGGACTTGCCGAGTGGGCGGGCCGGCCGGGTACATTGGCCAGCCCGTCCCTGATCGTGCGTGGGCAATCGAAGCTTCTGGAAGACGTCAAGGCCACGGGCGAGCTGGAGCGCGTGCGCCACCTGTTCGACGATATCGAACGCAAGAGCGACCTCATCCAGATGCTTGAACTTGCCAAGAAGAGCGATGGCGTGCGCATTTTCATCGGCGCGGAGAGCAATCTCTATTCCTTGTCGGGCTCTTCGGTTATTGCTGCGCCGTACACTGACCGCACGCAGTCGGTGGTGGGTGTCATCGGTGTCATTGGCCCCACCCGCATCAACTACGCGCGGATCGTGCCGATGGTGGATTACACCGCACGGGTGATCAGCCGCATCCTGAGCCAGCAACCCTGACCGGAACATTTGGAAGCCCCAACATGACGAGCACTCCCAACAACGAAAACACCATGTCTTCCGATGCGGCGGAGGCGGGCGAACCTGCCATGTCGGCCGCTGAGTCTGCTTCCCAGGATATCGTGCGTGAGGCAGCACAGATTGCCGCCCTGCAGGCCGAGGTCTCCGAATTCAAGGACCGGTATCTTCGGGCCGTGGCGGACACCGAGAACCTGCGCAAACGCGCGGAGCGGGAGAAGCAGGATGCCACGCAGTACGCCTTCACCCGGTTTGCGCGTGAGCTCCTCGGCGTTGCCGACAATTTCGAGCGTGCGCTGGAGGCGATGAAGCCCGAAAAGCGAGCCGCCCTTTCGCCCGAGGCCCTGTCGGTGATCGAGGGAATCGAAGCGACGCATCGGCAATTGCTCTCGACGCTCGAGCGGTTTGCCATTCGCAAGATCGAAGCGGTGGGGCAGAAGTTCAATGCGAACCAGCATGAAGCCATCGCTGAGCTTCCGGTGCCAGGGCAACCGGCGGGATCAGTGATTGCCGTTGCGGAGAATGGCTACATGATCGGGGACAGGTTGCTTCGGGCAGCCAAGGTCGCCATCGCGGCGCACATGCCGGACCAGCCAGCGCCGGCGGAGCAGCCAGCTTCGCAGACCGGCAGCATCGTTGACACAAGCGCCTGAAACCGCGCGTCAGCTGTTGCCGTTCGACGAGCCGTTGTCATCGTCGTCCCGGGGCTTGCCGGGGTGCCCAAACCAGCCGTGCTCGTGATCTTCGCGCCGGCCGAGCTGGGCGTCGCGCCTCTCGACACCGAGGCTGCCGACGATGACCAGGTAGACGACGAAAATGAAGCCAAGGACCAGCAGGACCGCCACCCAGGCATTGCCTTCGATCGAGACTGGCTTGGCTTCGGCCCATGCGGGTTCGACGGTCGCCAAGAAGGCGAGTGCCGCTATGCCGGGTTTCCCAAAGCTTGTCCTATGCGCCATCAGCCCCTTTCCTTCCTTGCCAAACCTGACCCCCTGCTCGCCTCTATGGCGCAGCGAGATGGCGAATGTGTGGCCGCAGTTGCGGCGCGCGCCTCTCCGGGGCGTCCCTGTCCCGTTCTGGACCCGGATTGTGCGAAAATTTCGCACATTGTCCGCGGGGGCATGCCTTGCGGGCTCAGGATTGCGCCCCTATATGTGGCCAGGAAAGTCGCGGGAAAGCGCGACCCTGTCTGACGCAAGATCCTGAATCCCTGGAAACGGTCCGGGTGCTCATCATAACCCCCGAGGCCTGCACCGTTTGCCGAACAATGAGGACCTGAACTATGTCGAAAGTCATTGGCATCGACCTTGGAACCACGAATTCGTGCGTCGCCATCATGGATGGCGGGCAGCCGAAGGTGATCGAAAACTCTGAAGGCGCGCGCACGACGCCGTCGATTGTCGCCTTTACAAAGGATGGCGAGCGGCTCGTTGGCCAGTCGGCCAAGCGCCAGGCGGTCACAAACCCCGAGCACACGCTTTTCGCCATCAAGCGTCTGATCGGCCGCAAGTTCGACGACCCGATGACCCAGAAGGACATCGGCATGGTCCCCTACAAGATCATCAAGGCTGACAATGGCGATGCGTGGGTTGCCGGTCGCGACAACGAGAAGCTCTCGCCGTCGCAGGTTTCGGCCTACACGCTGCAGAAGATGAAGGAGACCGCAGAGGCGTTCCTCGGCGAGAAGGTCACGCAGGCCGTGATCACCGTGCCGGCCTACTTCAACGACGCGCAGCGCCAGGCGACGAAGGATGCCGGGCGCATCGCGGGGCTCGAGGTGCTGCGCATCATCAACGAGCCGACGGCGGCGGCGCTGGCCTATGGGCTCGACAAGAAGCAGAGCGGCACCATCGCCGTCTATGACCTTGGTGGCGGCACGTTCGACATCTCGATCCTGGAGATCGGCGACGGCGTATTCGAAGTGAAGGCCACGAACGGCGATACGTTCCTTGGTGGTGAAGACTTCGACATGCGCATCGTCGACTTCCTGGCTGACGAGTTCAAGAAGGACCAGGGCATTGACCTGCGCAAGGATCGCCTTGCCCTGCAGCGCCTGAAGGAAGCTGCCGAGAAGGCAAAGATCGAGCTTTCGTCACAGATGCAGACGGAAGTGAACCTGCCCTTCATCACGGCGGATGCTTCGGGGCCGAAGCACCTCAATACCAAGCTCACGCGGGCAAAGCTCGAGTCGCTGGTCGATGACCTCATCCAGCGGACCATTGCCCCGGTAAAGGCCTGCATGAAGGATGCGGGCGTCACGCCTGCAGACATCGACGAGGTAGTGCTGGTTGGCGGCATGATCCGTATGCCGAAGGTGCAGCAGGTCGTGAAGGAGTTCTTCGGCAAGGATCCCCACAAGGGTGTCAACCCGGATGAGGTCGTGGCTGTCGGTGCCGCGATCCAGGCGGGCGTGCTGAAGGGCGAAGTCAAGGACGTGCTGCTGCTGGACGTGACGCCACTGTCGCTGGGCATCGAGACGCTGGGCGGCGTGTTCACGCGCCTGATCGAGAAGAACACGACCATCCCGACCAAGAAGAGCCAGGTCTTCTCGACGGCCGAGGATGGGCAGACGGCGGTGACGATCCGCGTCTTCCAGGGCGAGCGCGAGATGGCGAAGGACAACAAGTTCCTCGGCCAGTTCGACCTTGTCGGGATCCCGCCCTCGCCGCGCGGCATGCCGCAGATCGAGGTGACCTTCGACATCGATGCGAACGGCATCGTGACGGTGGCTGCCAAGGACAAGGCGACGAACAAGGAGCAGAACATCCGCATCCAGGCCTCGGGCGGGCTTACCGAAGCCGAAATCCAGCAGATGATGCAGGATGCGCAGGAACACGCCAGCGAGGACAAGAAGCGGCGTGAGCTGGTCGAGACGCGCAACCGTGCCGAGGCTGCGGCGCATGACATCGAGAAGAACCTCAAGGAGCATGGCGAAAAGCTTGCAGCTGCTGACAAGAGTGCCATCGAGGCGTCGATTGCCGATGTCCGCGAGGCCCTCAAGGAAGAAGATGCAGAGCTCATCAAGTCCAAGACCGATGCGATGCTGCAGGCGTCCATGAAGATGGGCGAGGCCATGTACAAGGGCATGAACCCGGATGCGGCAGCGGCCGGTGCGGGTGACCCTGGTGCCGCTGCGGCCGGTGGTGCAGCGCCTGATGATGGTGTCGTCGATGCGGACTATGAAGAGGTCAACGACGAGAAGAAGAAGGGAGGGGCGCGTTAACCCCGTGCCCCTAACCTGACGGGCAGGCATCGGCATCGTCCGGTGCCGTCTCGTCCAAGGCTGGTGTTTCCGAGCAGATCCATGTCGAAGCGCGATTTCTACGACGTCCTGGGCGTTCAGCGGCAAGCCAATGCCGATGAGCTCAAGTCTGCCTATCGCAAGAAAGCGAAGGAACTTCATCCAGACCGCAATCCGGACGATCCGAAGGCGGACCAGAAGTTCAAGGAACTCAATGAAGCCTATGACGTCCTGAAGGACGACCAGAAACGTGCGGCCTATGACCAGTTCGGCCACGGCGCGTTCGAGGGTCCCGGCGGCGGGCGCAGCGGCGGGCCCGGCAGTCATGACTTCTCGACCTCGTTCACGGATGTCTTCGACGACCTGTTCGGCGAGTTCATGGGTGGTCGGCGCGGCGGCGGGGGCAATCGCCCGCAGCGTGGATCGGACATGCGCTACAACATGGAGATCTCGCTCGAGGACGCGTTCGCGGGCAAGACGGTTCCCATTCGTGTCCCCGGATCTGTCGCGTGCGAACCCTGCAGCGGCACGGGTGCCGAGCCCGGTACGAAGCCGCAGACCTGCACGATGTGCTCGGGCATCGGCAAGGTGCGGGCGCAACAGGGCTTCTTCACGATCGAACGCACCTGTCCGACCTGCCAGGGGCTTGGCCGCATGGTCAAAAACCCTTGCCGCGCCTGCTCGGGTGCGGGGCGCGTGGTCAAGGAGCGCACGATCAATGTCAGCATCCCGCAAGGCGTTGCCGACGGCAATCGTATCCGCCTGACGGGTGAAGGCGAAGCGGGTGTGCGCGGAGGGCCGAAGGGCGATCTCTACATCTTCCTGTCGATCGCCCCCCACCCGCTTTTCAAGCGTGACGAAGAGAACCTCCATTGCCGCGTGCCCGTGAGCCTTACGACCGCAGCGCTCGGCGGGCATGTGGAAGTGCCCACCCTTGGCGGCGGGCGGGCGCGGATCTCGATCCCTGAAGGCACGCAATCGGGCAAGCAGTTCAGGCTGCGCGGCAAGGGCATGCCTGCCCTGCGTGGCCAGGGGGCGAGCGGGGACCTGTTCGTCGAGGTGATGGTGGAAACGCCGGTCAATCTCAGCAAGAAGCAGCAGGATCTCCTGCGCGAGTTCGAGAAGGCCGGCAGCGAAAAGAACTCTCCGGAGACGACGAACTTCTTCGCGCGGCTGAAGGAATTCTTCAACGACAGCAAGGACTGAGGCCGTCAGGCCGCGTCGAGGACCGCGACGAAGCCTTCTTCCGTGCCAACGGCCAGGCTTGAGCCGTCGGGCGAGAATGCCATGCAACTGATGGCTGGCAGGTTACGGGCCACGGTTCCGGCCTCTTCCTCGCCGATCCATTGCATCCAGACCTTGCCATCACTCATGCCAGCAGCCACGAGATCGAACTCGGGATGGGTTGCCACGAGCTGAACGAGAGCCTCGCTGTCGGGACCGATCTCGAGCGGCTCGCGACCCATGGGGCCGTTGCGTCCGGTGAAGGGCCAGCCGATGACCTGCGGTGCGCCCGCCGTCATCAGGACCTTGCCGCGGTGTTCCCATGCCATGGAGCGGACCTTGGAGGGATAGCCGGACATGCGCATGTCGGCTGCGTCTTCCACGCGCCAGCCGTGGAGTGCGCTCTCCTGCATTCCCGTCACGACGAATTTGCCGTCCGGGCTCCAGGTGACGCCGAGATGCGAGCCCTTCCAGGTCAGGATCGTCGGTGTCTGGGTCGAGGACTTCGTCCACCAGAGCGAGGCGCCGTTGTAGTGCGAGACGGCCAGCCTTCGTCCCTTCGGGTCAAAGGCTACGCCAGTAGCGGTTGATGCGTGCGGGTAGCGCGCCACTGTGGCCCCTGCCCCGTCAAGCACAACCACATCCTTGCCCTGCGTGAAGGCGACGAGGGAGGATGCCTCGCTTACAGCGATGTGCTCGATCCACTTGCCCTTCTGTTCGGCGAGGACGCGGCTGTCGGTTCCCGGCAGCGTCAGCATGAGGCGACCGTCGTCGCCGCCCGTCAGGAAGCCGCCTTGCGGGTGGACGGCGAGCGCGAGGATCGCGCCTGCGTGCACCTGTGCGGCCTGCGGCTCGCCTTCGTCGACGAAGAAGCGCAGCGTGCCGTCGCCACAGGCAAAGGCGCCGATCCCTTGCCGGTCAAAGGCGCAGGCCGTGACCGGAGCGTCGATGGTCCAGGAACGGCCTCCGGCGATGGTTGGTTCGCTCATGAAGGGGTCACGCCACGCAGGCGGCGAAGCCGCGCTCGAGTTCGGCTGCGTCGAGGTTGCGGCCGATGAAGACGATGCGGCTGAAGCGCTTCTCGTCATCCTTCCAGGGGCGCTGGAAGTCACCTTCCATCACCATATGAACAGCCTG
>JBEIFU010000072.1:0-11088 GCA_040382295.1 Alphaproteobacteria bacterium | reverse complement strand
CGCGGCGAGATTGTCGCAATGGCTGGCGATGGGATCAATGACGCACCGGCACTGGCTGCCGCCGATATCGGCATAGCCATGGGGTCTGGCACCGATGTTGCCATGGAGAGTGCCGGGCTCACCTTGGTAAAGGGTGACTTGCGCGGCATCGTGCGTGCCCACGATCTTGCGCGCGCGGTGATGGGGAATATCCGCCAGAACCTGTTCCTGGCCTTCGTCTATAACGCGGTTGGTGTCCTGGTGGCGGCTGGTTTGGCCTGGCCGTTGTTTGGGGTCATGCTCAATCCGGGCCTCGCCGCGGGTGCCATGTCACTCAGTTCGGTGAGCGTGATTGGCAATGCCCTGCGCCTGCGGGGGCTGCGCCTTTAAGTCTGGGTCTGAATCTTGAAAGCCGGTCTGATCGTGCATCCGACCTATTGCTGTTTTCTGTATATGTCGATATGTCTCGACATATGGATGAGAAAATCGCGATTGTTGCATTGCTGGCGCTGGCCCAGCCGACGCGGCTTCGGGTGTTCAAGAATCTGGTGCGGCAAGGGGCTGGTGGGCTGCCTGCCGGCGAGATTGCTGCTCAGGCGGGCGTGCCACACAACACCATGTCGACCCATCTCGGGGTCTTGGAGCGGGCTGGCCTTGTCACAGCCAAGCGCGAGGGTCGATCTGTTGTCTATGCCGTTGAGCTTGCGGGAACGATGGCGCTACTGAGTTTTCTTGTTTCCGACTGTCTTTCGGAGCACCCCGAGGTTTGCGGTCAATTGATGGAAATCGCGGAGGCGCTGGGGGCCAATCCTGCGGGGTTGAAGCCGCTCTCCGTGGTGGAGGTGCCCCGGCAGGTCCTGTTCCTGTGCACTGCGAATTCGGCCCGCTCCATCATGGCCGAAGTGATGCTCAATGACCTAGGTGCAGGACGCTTTGTTGCGCACTCTGCCGGATCGCACCCGGCGCAGAAGCCTGTTGCTGATGTCCTGCGTCTGCTGGACGGGTTGGGGCATGATACTTCCGCCGTACGCAGCAAATCATGGCGGCAGTTTCTTGGTGCGGGCGCCCCACGCGTCGACATCGTGATTGCGCTCTGTGACGTATTCCAGGGGCAAGCCTGCCCGGATTTCGGCAAAGGAGCGTTGCATGTTGCATGGCCGCTCCCTGATCCACATCTTTTCTCGGGAGATGCCGAGGAGCGGGTGGCCTTCCTGCGTGAGCTTTATTCAGGCCTGCGACGGCGGATCGAAATGCTGGTTGCCTTGCCGGTTGGCACGCTCGACCGGCGGGCATTGCGCGCGCGGCTGCAACGGATCGGCAGCGGGCGGCTGGGCGCCCTTCAACACGCGGTGGCATCATGAGGCTTGGCATCAACGGAATGGGGCGTATCGGGCGGCTTGCGCTGCGGGCTGCGATGGGAGGCGCCTTGCGACCGGCGGATGACCCACGTCGTGGCAACAGGCTCGAGGTCGTTCACGTCAACGAAGTCAAGGGTGGTATTGCGGCGACTGCACATCTGCTGGAATTCGACAGCGTCCAAGGGCGATGGCGTCACCCGATCGCCGTCGAGGGTGGCGATATCGCGATAGGTGGAACGCGCATCTCGTTTTCCAGTCACGCGGATCCCGCAGCTGTCCCTTGGGGGGACCTCGGCGTCGATGTTGTCCTCGAGTGTACCGGCAAGTTCCTTACGCAAGAGACCCTGCGGGGACACCTGAACCGTGGTGCCAAACGCGTCATCGTTGCTGCGCCCGTCAGGGAAGCCGAGGTCCTGAATGTTGTCGTTGGCGTGAACGAGCATCTTTATGATCCTGCGCGCCATCCGACGGTTACTGCGGCCTCCTGCACGACCAATTGCCTGGCTCCCGTCGTCAAGGTGGTTCATGAGGCGATCGGTATTCGCCATGGCCAGATCACGACAATCCACGATCCGACCAACACCAATGTCGTCACGGATGCGCCGCACAAGGACCTGAGACGTGCACGCTCGGCCATGCTGTCGCTTCAGCCGACGACGACGGGCAGCGCGACCGCGATTGCACTCATCTATCCCGAACTCAAGGGCAAGTTGAATGGTCATGCCGTTCGGGCGCCAGTGCTCAATGCTTCGTTGACCGACTGTGTTTTCGAGATGAGCCGCCCCGTGACGTCGGAGGAAGTCAATGCCCTGTTTGCTGCTGCGGCGGCAGGCCCTCTTGCAGGTATCCTGGGCTATGAGACGCGGCCGCTGGTATCGGCGGATTTTGCCGGTGATACGCGCTCGTCCGTCGTGGATGCGCTTTCGACGCTGGTCACTGATGGAACGATGCTCAAGATCTATGCCTGGTATGACAATGAGATCGCCTATGCCTGCCGGATGATCGATCTTGCCTGCCACATGCGTGGCGTGGGCGTCTGACCACATGGCAGGATTGAGAAACTACCTCATTGTGACTGCCGCCTATTGGGGCTTCACGCTGACCGATGGCGCGCTTCGGATGCTGGTGCTGTTTCATTTCTACCAGCTTGGCTTCTCTCCATTCACGCTGGCTTTCCTGTTCCTTCTCTATGAAGCAGCAGGCGTAGGAGCCAATTTCGTAGGCGGATGGCTGGCCACGCGGTTCGGCATCGCGCGGATGCTGACGATCGGGCTTTCGACCGAGATCGCAGGGTTTCTGCTGCTATCAGCGGTGTCACCGGATTGGGGCGTGGCCCTGTCTGTTGCCTGGGTCGTTGCTGCGCAAGGTGTTTGCGGCGTCGCGAAGGACTTGACCAAGACGGCATCCAAATCTGCGATCAAGATCACGGCGAACGCTGCGGGTGGTGAAAGTGAGGGGAGGCTGTTCCGTTGGGTGGCCTGGTTCACTGGGTCGAAGAATGCCATGAAGGGTTTGGGCTTCTTCCTGGGCGGGATCCTGCTGCAGTTCCTTGGCTTTGCTGCCTCGCTCTGGCTCATGGCCGCGATCCTTGCTGCAATTTTGGGCGGCGTGCTTCTGTCTCTGCCGCCCATGATGGGTAAAGCCAAGGCCAGTCGGTCGGCGCGTGAGCTGTTCGCCAAGTCGCCCGGCATCAACCAGCTGGCCCTCGCGCGGATCGGCCTGTTCGGGGCGCGGGATGTCTGGTTTGTCGTTGGCCTGCCGGTCTTCCTGTATGCGAATGGCTGGACGTTCACGATGGTTGGTGGGTATCTGGCGGCATGGACAATCGGCTACGGTGTGGTCCAAGCCATTGCTCCGTCGATTACCGGCCGAAGCGTCGATGGCCTGTCTCGGGAAGTACCTGCCGCACAGTTCTGGTCGTTGGTGCTGGTTGGTGTGCCGGTCGTCATGGCGCTGACGCTGGTGCTTGCGGGTTGGTCGCAGGATATCGTTGTTATCCTTGGTCTGGCTGTCTTCGGATTTGTTTTTGCCGTGAACTCGTCTGTGCACTCGTATCTTGTGCTTGCCTATGCGGGGTCCGAGAAGGCCGCGGAGGATGTCGGGTTCTATTACGCAGCAAATGCTGCAGGACGGTTCGGGGGCACGCTGCTTTCTGGTCTTGTCTTTCAGGTCGGCGGTATCGTCGCCTGCCTGCTGGTTTCTGCTCTTCTCCTGGCGGTGTGCTGGGGCGTCACGCAGTTCCTGCCCCGACGGGCGTGAGGCCCCAGTTGCTCACTTCACGGCGATCTTGCCTTCCATGCCGAGGTCGGCATGGCCCGGATAGTTGCAGGCGAACTGCAGGCTGGCGGCGGACGTAAACTGCCAAACAAACTCTTTTGTCTGTCCCGGATCCACATGGATTGCGCCGGCCGGCATGTCGTGATCCATGCCGTGGTGGTCATGCGGCTCATGGTTGCCATGCCCACCATGGCCCGCGTGCGCACTATCGGACATGCCCTGCATTGCCTTGCGATGGGCGTCTTGTTCCTCTGGCGTGCCGATTGTCATTTCATGCTTCAGCTTGCCCTTGTTCGACAAGATGAACTTGACTGTTTCACCTGCTTTGAAATCCAACTGCTGCTGGCTGAAGCTGTACTCCGTCATTTCGATCTTGACGGTGCGCGTGACCTTAGACTTGTCACCGGCGCGGCCTGCAGGTGATTGATCCGCTGCCATGGTTGTTGCGGGCGCGATGGCAATCAGGAGAGCGGGCAGAAGGGCTGTTGTGGTCTTCATGTTCTTGAACTCCTTGATCAAAGGCGAAAGCGAATACCGGCGCGCAACGTGGTGTTCTCGACATCTTCGCCAAGAGCCTGTCGAAGTGAGGAGGTTTCTCCCAGATCGCGTTCCCAGACCAGTTCGACGTAGGGCGCAAACTTGCGCGTTATCTCGTAGCGGAGCTGTAATCCCAGTTCGAGTTCGGCCAAGCCTTCGGCTACTTCAAGCTGTGGGATTTCCTGTGCGAACGCTTCGAGCTTGATGTGCGGCTGCAGGAACAGGTCCTGCGTCAGCGCGAAGTCCATTTCATAGGCGAATTCCAACGCTGCGTTGCCATCGCTATCGATGAAGACAAAGGCATCGGTCTCGATGAAGCAGGGCGCCAGTCCGTGCAAACCGAATGCTGCCCACGTCCTTCCACCCTCGTGCATGTCGAAGCGAATGCCCGCTTGGACGTCCCAGAATTCGTCAACCGGGAACGACAGCACGCTTTTCAGTGAGCTCTCTTCGATGTCGCCGTCATGGGCTTCGCCTTCGGCTTCAAGGCGCAGCTTCACGTTATCCGTTCCAATCCACGCAAATGTATCCCAGTGGACCACGGTGCCCGTGTCGGGATCAGGCAACCAATCGAGCGATGTTGCGTCAATCTTTCCCCCTGCGGCCCAGAAGATCGAGGGGCCGTGCGCGGCGTGGAACTGGTCCGCTGACGCCCTGCCGGACAGTGCGGCCGCGATGGTGGCGACGGCCGCAGGGATGAGCCAGAGGTGCCTCATGGATGATGCGCCGCGGTTTGTGGTGGGGCGACGGGGCCGACGACGACTTTCGTCATCATGCCGGAGGCCATGTGGTAGAGCAGGTGGCAGTGGAAGGCCCACTCGCCTGCCTCGTTTGCCGTCAGCATGACCGAATAGGATTTGCCGGGCTCGACGTTGACGGTGTGCTTGTTGGGCAGGCGGTCTGCGGGCTGTCCGTTCAGGAGCTGCACGAACATGCCGTGCAGATGCATCGGGTGGGACATCATTGTTTCGTTCACGAAGGTCAGTTTGATGCGCTCGTTGAACTTGAGTGCAACAGGCTCGGCCTCCGGCATCGTCTTGCCATTCAATGTCCAGATGTACCGGTTCATCGAGCCACCGAGCCGGACTGTGATCTCGCGTTCCGCGGGGCGCGTGTCGGGTTGTGGTGTCAGCGACCTGAGGTCAGCGTAGCGCAGGGCGCGCTGGCCCTGCGGGGTCGAGGCATCGGCCCAACCTGAAGGTTTTCCTGGTCTCGTCGGGGAAGGTGCATGTCCGGCGTGGGCGTTGTGTCCTGCGTGAGCACCGTGGTCTCCATGCGTCATGCCCATGTCTTCCATCGTGAGGATAGTCCGCGGACGGCGTTGAGGCAGTTCGCCCCGCATTCCGTCGCGGGGGGCCAGCGTCGCGGCAGCGTACCCTGAGCGGTCAATCGGTTCGGCGAAGATCGCGTAGGCCTTGTCGTTCCGAGGTGTCACGATGACGTCGTAAGTCTCGGCGGGTGCAATGCGGAACTCGTCCACGACGACCGGTTCGACATTCTGTCCGTCGGCTTGCACGACGATCAGCTTTAATCCGGGAATGCGCACATCCATGAACGACATGGCAGAGCCATTGATGATGCGCAGCCGCACGCGCTCGCCGGGTTTGAAAAGCCCTGTCCAGTTACCCGCGGGAGACTTGCCGTTCACGAGGAAAGTATAGCCGGCTACGTCCGCAAGGTCCGTTGGGTCCATGCTCATGTCCGCCCAGTCGGCGCGGTCCTTCAAGGTCGTACCAAGGCCGTTGTCCCTGATGTCGCGCAGAAAGTCGCCGGCGGTGCGCCGACCACGATTGTAATATTCGTGGTTGCCTTTAAGGTTGCGCAGGATCTCGCTGCTGTCCTCCGTCGTGAAATCGGAGAGAAGCAGGACATGGTCGCGCTGGGCCTCGACCGGCTCCGGTTCGCGAGGGTCGATAATCAGAGGTGCGTAGAGTCCCGCCTGTTCCTGTGTTCCGGAATGTGCGTGGTACCAGTAGGTGCCCGACTGTCGTGCCCGAAAGCGGTAAGTGTAAGTCTCTCCGGGTGAAATGCCCTTGAAGCCTGCGAGGCCGGGGACGCCATCCATGCCCGGGGGGACAAGCAGTCCGTGCCAGTGCAGTGCGCTCAAGTCCTTCATTCGGTTGGTGACGTGGATGGTGACGTCGTCACCCTCGCGAAAGCGCAACAGCGGGCCAGGCAGCGTGCCGTTGATGGTCAGCGCATCGGCGGTTCTGTTGTCGATGGTTACCTTTCGGGGTGCCAGTTCGAGGTGGAACTCGACTGTGCCGGCCAATGAGGCGTTCGCATTGACCGCACAAGCGAGGGCGAGGCCGAGACAAAAAGCATTGATCAGACGCGTCATGTTCATGGCGCCTTTCATACCCCCTGGGGGTATTTGTTGGCAATCTGCTTATTCCGCAGGGGCTGCCAACGGAGCCCCGTCAATTCGCCCAAGACTGCCCCAGTGCTTGCGATCCCTAGCGAAATAGCGTTGCTCGATCGCCAGCAGGGCTGGTGTCACAATCAACGTCAGCAGTGTGGAGAACGCGAGGCCGTAGACGATGGCGGTCGCGAGCGGCACCCACCAGTCGGCGCTTGGTCCGCCGAAATGCACTTCGCGCGAGAAGAAGTCTACGTCGAACTGGTACATCAATGGCAGCAGCCCGAAAATCGACGTCCATGTGGTCAGCAAGACGGGGCGCATGCGCTGAACGCCGGTCCGGATGATTGCGTCCATCGGCTTGAAACCCTCCCTCAGCAGATGGTGGAAGGTGTCAACCAGCACAATATTGTGGTTCACCATCACTCCGGTCAACGCCACGATCCCTGTTCCCGTCATGATGATCGAGAAGGGCTGGCCTTCGATCAGCATGCCCAGCAGTGCCCCGAAGACTGAGAGGACGACTGCAGACAGGATCACAAGCACGTGCCAGAAATTGTTGAATTGAATCAGCAGGATGCCGGCGATGACCAGCATCCCGATGCCGAAGGCGACCATCAGGAAGCTGCCTGACTTGTTTTGCTGTTCATCGGCGCCGCGGAACTTGATCCGGAGTTGGCGGTCATAGCCGTTGTCGGAGATCCATTGGCGGATATTGGCTATGCGCTCGGTTATGTTGTAGCCGCCCTCGACATTTACGCCTGCGCGTATTGTCCAAACCCGCAGGCTGTCGACTCTCTGGAGCCTATTGACCTGTTGCTGGCCCTTTCGTGTCACGAAGTTGGTGATGGGGACCGCGCCGCTTCGTGTGTTCACCCGCAACTGATCCAGCGCGGCAATACCTCGATATTCCTGCGGGTAGCGCACACGAATGTCGACTTCGTCCTCTGAGTCGTCGGGGCGATACTCGCCGACCTTGATCCCGTTGGTGACCAGCTGAACCGCTGCACCCACGGTGCCGACGTCGGCGCCGAAGCGACCGGCTTCTTCGCGATCAATGGTCAGCGCCCATTCGATTCCGGGCAGTGAGCGGCTGTCCTCGATGTCGCGCAAGCCTTCGAGCCCATCCATGTAAGCGCGTATATTTCTGGTGACTTCGTCGAGCAGGGCGTAATTCTCCGATCCCACTTCGACTTGAATTGCCTTGCCGGTTGGTGGTCCGCCCTGGTTCTCGAACAGCTCGATATACATGCCTGGCATGTTTTGAAGGCGCGTGCGGACCTCTGCCCAGATTGGTGCGGACGGGCCGCGTTCTTCGTAAGCTACCAGTTCAACAGCGATGCGGCCGATGGTGTCGACCGGGGGCTGTGCGCCACCAAACCCGCCGCCGGCTGAGCCTGCCACGGCGTAGATGGCTTCGACACCTTTGATCCCCTGAATGCGCTTCTCGGCTTCAAGCATCAGCTCGAGTTTCTCCTGCGCGCTGAGATTGCCACGAGCGCGCACGAAGATGTTCGCATCGTTGGAGTCAGTTTGGACGAAAAACTGCACACCGTTGTTGAAGTTGATCAAGGCAATGACGATTGCAACAAGACTGAGTGCGACCAGGCCAAGCACGGTGAAAGGGCGCTGTACGGCCCATGTCACAATCTTGACGTAACGCCCCATCCAACCGTCGATGTCACGCAAGTCACCGTTTTCCGACAGGTGAATGGCACGAAGCATCGTTGGATGCATTTCCTCCGGCTTGCCGAAAATCGTGCCGAGGGCCGGCAGGAAGATCAGGGCCACGACCATGGATGCCGTCATGATGAAGATCATCGTGAGCGGCAGGTAGCTCATGAACTTGCCCGACACATCAGGCCAGAAGAGCATGGGTGCGAAGGCTGCCAGGGTGACGATGGTCGACGCGACGACGGGCCAGAACATGCGGCGTGCAGCCAGGTTGAATGCCTCGACTTTCGAGAAGCCCTCGCTCATCTTGCGATCAGCGAATTCAACCACGATGATCCCGTTGTCGACCAGCAGGCCCACTGTGATGACCATGCCAAACATGATCATCATGTTGATCGTGTAGCCTCCGATCCAGAGGCACAGGATCCCGATGAGGAACGAGGCGGGGATGGCAAACCCGACGATCAGGCCGGAGCGCAGGCCCAAGGCACCGACAACGATGACCATGACAAGGGCAATGGCCAGGATGATGGCGTTCGTCAGGTGGGTGAGTTGGGAATTGATCCAGCGTGATTGGTCGAAGGAATAGTCGATCTTTACACCTTGCGGAAACGATCCTCGCGCAGCAGCGACCGTCTTCTTCACCCGGGCGATTGTGTCAACGATGTTCTCACCAATGCGCTTCCTTACTTCGATGGCGATCGCGGGCTGGCCGTTGTACCGCAGATAGCTGGTTGCATCCTGGAAGGTGCGGCGCACGTCGGCGATATCGCTCAACGTGACGACGCTGCTGCCGCTGACCTTGACGGGCAGGCGAAGCACATCGTCGGGCGTCTCGACCAGCCCAGGGACCTTTACCGCGAAGCGGCCCCGGCCTGTATCGACGCTGCCTGCTGGTATCAGCTGGTTGTTGGCTGATACTACCCGGAACAGGTCTGAGGCGGTGACACCGTAGCCCTGCAGGCGTGAGGGGTCGATGATGACTTCGAGGACTTCCTCGCGGGCGCCGCTGAGTTCGGCTGTCAGGACGCCCTGGACAGCTTCGACTTCACGCTTCAGGCGCTTGGCCGTCTGCAAAAGGGTTCGCTCGGATACGGCGCCTGAGAGAACGACGGAGGTCACGGGGTTCAATGCGATGTTGAACTCGTTGATCTGGGGTTCCTCGGCGTCCTGGGGAAATTTCGAGCGGGCGAGATCGACCTTTGCCTGGATCCGCTGACGCGCAAGTTCCTTGTCGAAGTTGATATCGAACTCGAGCGTGACGCCGCCATAGTTCTGAGAAGCGGATGAAATCATCTGCTTCAGGCCTTCGACCGTCTTGAGCTCGGTCTCAAGCGGTCGGATGATCAGGCGTTCAGCGTCTTCGGGCGAAATGCCCGGCTGGAAGACTGTGACTGAAAAGATCGGGATCTGGATGTCGGGGTCAGCTTCCTTCGGAATCGACAGATACGCGATAACACCCATCAAAACGAGCGCAGCGAGAATGCTCAGCGTCAGGCGCAGGCGGTGCAGAAACCACTCGACCAGGGTCATCATGGCATGGGCGCCTTCTTTGCGGCGTCAGTTGCGCTTGCCGCCTGGTCTTCGGTGACTTGAACCTCCTGGCCCGGTGTGACGTATTCCTGGCCCACCGTGATGACCGTGGCCGTCTCGGGCAGCCCTGCCACCCACACGCCTTGAGGTGTGTCGGAGACCATGGTCACCGATACGAATTTCACCCGTTTTCCAGCGTCCACAATCCGAAGTCCCAGGCGGCCCTCGTCATCGAGTGCGAGGATTGCGGGCGAGACGCGATGAGCGGTGACTTCTTCGCCAGCAACGTGCATCTCGGCGGTAATGCCATCGCGGATCGTGCCCTTGGGGTTGGGAATCTCAAGCTCGACGCGGAAGGTGCGCGTGGCTGGATCGGCGCTCTTGGACACGAAACGGATCTTGCCTTCCACACGTTCCCCGGTCACCAGCCTCGCCCAGCCGTTGTCGCCCTTTGCGAGTGCTCCAACGTCACGCTCGGACGCCTGGCCGACCACAAGGAACGGATCCTGATCAATCACCATGGCACAAGGCTGACCGGGGGCGAGGTAGTCGCCGACATCGGCCATGCGTGCATCGACCACGCCTTCGAAGGGGGCGCGGATCTTCGTGTCGTCGAGTTGCTTTTCCATACGTTCGGCCTGTGCGACAGCGGCCTCGTACTCGGCCTGGTCGCCCGCGAGTGCGGTCTCGGAACGGAAACCTCTCTCGTTCAACTGGCGGGATGCGTCGTATTCGAGCTTGCGCTGCTTCATGACGGCGCGGGCCTGCTTGAGCATGGCCTCGCGCTCGTCGACGGCGATCTCGCAAATTACGTCACCAGCCTTCACCGGCGTACCCCGATCAGCGCGGATAGCGTCGACTTTGCCTGCGATCTCGGCGCGCACGATCACCTTGCGCAACGCTTCCGTCTGGCCGCGGATGATGTGGTCCTGTCTGCGCTTTTCAGGCTTCAGGGTGCGAACACGAACCATCGGTTTGGATGATGCTGCAGCCTTCGCGGCTGCTTCGGCCTTTGCCGTTTCTGCCGCCGATGGTTTGGCTCCGGGATCGCTGCTGAAGACGCCTGAGGCGACCCACGCGGCCAGTATGCAGAAGATTACGCCTGCAACGACGTAGGAGCGACGGATGGGGTTGGGATGCTTCTGGTGTCCCGGGAGGGTCATGGTTTTCTCGTGCAAGAGCAGGTCACTGGTACGCAGGCTTGGGGCGAAAGGATTATAGCAGAATGGTCTTTCGGACCCTTTTCTGAGCGCGCCGTATGGTCACCCTATTCATTTGATTGCAGGCGCTCGCCAAGGTGGTGGATGGCCGCGGGCCTGACTTGACCCGCCTCAAGACGCAAAAAACCATGTTTTCCGACAATTTCGATTG
>JBEIFU010000071.1:0-11157 GCA_040382295.1 Alphaproteobacteria bacterium | reverse complement strand
TCGCCGTCGGTGTCGATGTCGGTGATCTCGACGACCGTGACCTCGGGCAAGTGTCCGGCGCGCAGCAGTTTTTTTCCTCGCTCGCGCTTCAAATCGCCCTGTTCTGCCAGTTCGGCGAGAAGGCGCTTGAGTTCGATCTTGGCGCTGCCCCGAAGACTGAAATGTCGCGCGATGTCGCGTTTCGTGGCTTGTGGGTTCTGCGAGACGAAGTCGAGCAAGGCTTCGCGCGAGATGAGCGTGGCATCTGTTGCTGGACCGCTTTGACGAGGCTTCCTGCTCACGTCGCCTTGGGTTCTTTCTTCTTTTTCGCGGAAGATTTTCCTGCGGATGCAGAGGGCTTTGCCTTCGACACCTTTTCGGGTCCCTTTGCCTTGGCTGTCTTGGGTTCCGTCTTCGGCTTCTTTTTCTTCTTGCTGCCTCCGCCCTGCTCGGCCCGCTGGCGCAGCAGGTCAACCGCCTGTTCAATCGTCACTGCCTGGGGATCGGTTCCCTTCGGCACATTGGCGTTGGTCTCTCCGTCCGTGATGTAGGGGCCATAGCGCCCGTTCATCACCTTGATGGCGGCCTTGGTTTCGGGGTGCTCGCCCAGTTCCTTGAGGGGGGCTGCCTTCTGGCGACCGAAGCCGGATTTCGGATTTGCCTTCTTTTCTGCCAGCAGCGTGACCGCATGGTTCAGGCCGATAGTGAAGACGTCGTCCTGGTCCTTGAGGTTAGCGTAGACATTGTCGTGCTTGATGAAGGGTCCGAAGCGGCCGAAGTTTGCCTCGATCGGCTTGCCGTCTTCCGGGTGCGTGCCAATAACGCGCGGCAATGAGAGGCGCTTGAGTGCGTCTTCGAGGGTCAGTGTTGCGAGGTCTATGCCCTTGGGTGCGCTTGCTGTGCGCGGCTTGGGTGCGTCTTTTTCCTTGCTGGCTTCGCCAAGCTGCAAATAGGGGCCAAAGCGCCCCGGGCGCAATGTCACGGTGAGGCCGCTCTCCGGGTCCACGCCAAGCACCCGGGTTTCGACAGCGTTGTCACCGCTGCTGGCAAAGGGGCGCGTGTAGCTGCATTTTTCTTCGCCCTCGGCACCGTAGTTCGAGCAACCGATGAACGCCCCGTTGCGGCCAAGGCGCAGGCCCAGGCGGCCGGTCTTGCACAGTCTGCAGCGGCGCGGATCGACGCCTTCCTCGGTGACAGGAAAGACGTGAGGTCCCAGCACCTCGTCCAGCGTGTCCAGCACCTCGCGAATACGAAGTTCGGAGATGCCTGACAGGGCGGCATGGAAGTCACGCCAGAAGTCGGCCAGCAGCTTTTTCCAGTTCAGCTTGCCCTCCGAGACCTGGTCGAGCTGGTCTTCGAGGCTGGCGGTGAAGTCATACTCCACGTAGTGGCGGAAGAAGTTCGTCAGGAACGCGGTGACCAATTGTCCCCGGTCCTCGGGCACGAACCGCGACTTGTCCATGCGGACATAATTGCGATCGCGCAGAACCTGGAGCGTGGATGCGTAGGTTGACGGGCGTCCGATGCCCAACTCTTCGAGTTTCTTGACCAGGGAGGCTTCGGAAAAGCGCGGGGGCGGTTCGGTGAAGTGCTGCTCGGGCTTGACCTCGCCGACGGCCATGGTGTCGCCCGCCGTGACTTTTGGCAGTCGCGCGCTGTCTTCGTCGTCGGCAGGCTCGTCGCGGCCTTCCTGATAGAGTGCCAGGAACCCATCGAAAGTGAGAACGGAACCGGTGGCGCGCAGGCCCGTGCGTCCATCCCGGGTTTCGATGTCGATCGTGGTCCGCTCGAATTCGGCGGCTTCCATCTGGCTTGCCACCATGCGCTTCCAGATGAGGTCGTAGAGGCGAAGCATGTCGCTGTCGAGGCCGCGCAGGCTGTCGGGTGTGCGCTCGACGTCTGTCGGGCGGATCGCCTCGTGCGCTTCCTGCGCGTTGCGGGTCTTGGACTTGTAGACCCTCGGACCATCCGGCAGGTGGCGGGCCGAGTAGCGGCTGGCAATCAGCTTGCGGGTCTGTGCAAGGGCTTCGGGTGCGACGTCCACGCCGTCGGTCCGCATGTAAGTGATCAGGCCCACGGTCTCGCCGCCAATGTCGACACCTTCGTAGAGGCGCTGGGCAACGCGCATTGTATCCCTGGCCGAGAAGCCCAGCTTGCGGGAGGCTTCCTGCTGAAGTGTCGATGTGGTGAAGGGCGGGTAGGGATTGCGTCGGGCGGGTTTGGATTCGACGCTGGTCACCGCGAACTGGCCTGCTTCGATGGCCTTGCGGGCGAGTATTGCGGAGGCTTCGTCAGGCAGCGAAAACTTCTCGAGCTTTTCGCCGTTGAGTTTGACGAGGCGTGCGGTCAGCGTGTCACGGGCGGGCGTGGTGAGGCGTGTGTCGACAGTCCAGTATTCCTGGGCCTTGAAGCGCTCGATTTCCAGTTCACGCTCGCAGATGATGCGAAGCGCCACCGACTGGACACGGCCGGCCGAGCGTGAGCCTGGGAGCTTGCGCCAGAGAACAGGTGAAAGATTGTAGCCGACAAGATAGTCGAGGGCGCGGCGTGCCAGATAGGCATCGACGAGTTCCTGGTCGATCTGGCGAGGGTGCGCCATGCCTTCCTGGACGGCGTTTTTCGTGATTGCATTGAAGACGACGCGCTCGATTGCGACGTCCTTCAGTGCCTTTTTCTGGCGCAGCACCTCGAGAAGGTGCCAGGAGATTGCTTCGCCCTCGCGGTCAGGGTCGGTTGCCAGGATAAGCTTGCGGGCGCCCTTGACTGCCGAGGTAATTTCGTTGAGGTGCCTCGCTGCGCGGTCGGCGATTTCCCAGGACATCTCGAAATCCTGGTCGGGCTTAACGGAGCCGTCTTCTTCTGCGAGGTCCCGCACGTGGCCATAGGAAGCGAGCACCTTGTAGTCGGCGCCCAGATATTTGTTGATCGTCTTGGCCTTTGCTGGCGACTCCACGATCACGACGTTGCTGGCTGGCACTTGCGGGTTCGATCCTTGACTTGGGGCCCCATTTGGGGGGCGGACAGTGGTCCAATCCCCGGTCCAAAGTCAACCGAGCGTGAGAAGATGTTGGAAAAGCGTCGCTAAAAAATATTTAAAATCAATGAATTAGTTGGTTAGTGGGTCTTCAGGATGAGACGCGTTGGCCTGGATGACGGGTTAACAGGCCTGCGAACTCAAGGTCGAGAATTGCAGCTGTGACTGCTGCGGTTGGCGCGCCCGTCTGCCGGACCAGTTCGTCGGTCTCGACCGGCGTGGTGCCCAATCTTGCCAGGATTTCAGCCTGCAGTTCCTCGAGCGAGGGTGGGGGCGGCCGGTCGCGCGTCTGTTCTGGCTGGGGAGGGCGCTGGCGCGCGGTTTCGAAGGACAGTGCCATCATCACATCGTCTGCCGTTTCCGTCAGGATGGCCCCTTGGCGCAATAGCGCGTTGGTGCCGGTTGCGCGGGGGTCAAGCGGGGAACCCGGTACGGCGAAAACATCGCGGCCCTGCTCGCCTGCGAGGCGAGCCGTGATGAGCGAGCCTGAATTCAAGGTCGCCTCGACGACGAGGACGCCATGGGACAGACCCGAGATGATGCGGTTGCGGCGGGGGAAATGCTGCGCGGTGGGTTGCTGGCCGCAAGGCACTTCACTGACCAGAAGTCCTTCGTCGGCGATCTGCGCGTGAAGGCTTTCGTTTTCCGGGGGGTAGACAATGTCGAGGCCGCCGGCCATGACCGCGATCGTGCCCGTCGCGAGCGCGCCCCTGTGGGCTGCCGTATCGATGCCGCGGGCGAGTCCCGAGACGATGACGGGGCCGGCCGCTCCAATATCGGTTGCGATGTTTCGGGCATATCGCTGTCCGATGGCGGACGCATTGCGCGAGCCGACAATGGCCAAGGCCGGTCGGCCCAGCAACTCGCGGCGTCCCTTGACAATGATGAAGGGTGGCGGGTTTTCGGTGGCAGCAAGCAAGGCGGGGTAATCGGCTGCATCATGGGCCAGCATGGTTGCGCCCATGCGCCTCATTGCATCGAGTTCGCGTTCGATCGCGTCGCTTGCGCAGAGCCTGAGGTCCAGTCCCTTGCGCAGGCGCTGGCTGATGCTGCTCCAATGCGCGATTGCACGCCGCGCAGATCCGAAGCGCGCCAGCACGGCGTGGTACGTTGCAGGACCTACGGATACCGTTCTCAGCAGCCGCAGGCGCGCCAGACGCTCGGCTTCAGAAATCCTGCCCGAGGGGCTTTGTCGTGTTTCGCTGGTTGCCATGCGTATTGACCTGCATCAAAGCCACGTTCCGGAGGTTGGGCGACACTGTGCGCGTTGCCCGATCCGGGTGTGCTTTGCAGAGGGAACTTGGCAATATGATGGTGTTCGGTGCTGCGATTGTCGCAATGACAGTGTTTCTTGTTACACTTTTTGTTGTCGGCTGGATGACGGAACACCGGGTGCGCAAGGAGGAAGGCCTGGCGGGCTGATCCCAATTCCTCAGCCGGCGTTGTCAGCTGCGCGTGTCGGCGTGGATACGTGGAACTTTGGATCCATGTAGTTGCGGCGCTTGTCTGCGTAGTAGCGCTCGTACCAATTGCCGTCACGCTGTGGTGCGTAGGTCAGGAACATTGCGCGCCTTGATGCGTGCGTCCTGTTGGAAGCGGAGCGATGTGGCACGAAGGAGTCGAATACCACAAGGTCTGAAGCACTGACCTCGACGGGTGACCATTCGATTTGGCTTACGATATTGTCGAGGATGTCACCATTCGACGGCCCGCCCTGCGTGAAGTGCAGCAGCGCCCGCCCCTCGATGCGGGCTGCCGCTGCGTTTCTGTCACAAGAGATCTCATTGAAGTTTGTTGCAAACTCGACGCAGCCATTCGCAATCGTTTGCGGATCAATCGAGATCATGGCTGTTGCGTTGTAGCGAGGACCGAAGGCCTGATAGGCGGCAAAGTCCTGGTGTGGGCGAAAGGCGCCTCCACCGGGGTGTTTTTCATTCTCCTTGTCCTTGAAGGGCAGGAAGGCTTCGCCGTGCAGGGCTGAGATCACGGGCTCGATCCGTTGCCGAACGAACCGGGCAAAGGTCGGATCGCTGCCAAGCAGATACTCGAAACGACATACTTGTTCGGGGTTGTCGGCCTCCGGAACCACGATCAGGCTGTGCGGTTCTGTTTGCGCGAGGGCGGCTGGCGTGGTGCCTCGCTCGCGGGCCGTTGCCAGGAGTGCCTGGGCCCGCTTGCCGAATATTTCGGAGGCTGTGGCAAGCTCTTGCGCTTCACCGGGTGCAAAGAAATCCCGCAGAACGACGAAGCCGAAACGATGGAATGTCTCGCGCCTCTCGCGGCTCACAGGATCGGGGGCGAGCTTGGAAAGGTGACGCAGGAAGTGGTCAATCGTAGGCAGTGACAGGTTTTCACACTTCGACTGGTCGTCGAGGCGGCGCAGCCTGATGGCGTCGCGGGCAAAGGGCTTTCTCAGGAAAGTCTCACACTCGGCTTGGCTCATGGGTCCACCCTGCAGGCGCAGGCTGGTGATGGAGTCGGGTGCCAGTGAGGCCTCATAAGCCGGGTCGGTCGCGCAGAGGTAGCGTTTGGCTTCCACATGGAGCCTCACGGGCTCGCTGATCGAGGCGGTCAGACGTGCCGCCAGCCAGTCCGCCCCCAGCGCCTCGTGCCGATTGTCGATGCCCTCTGCTGCCGGGTCGTCGCCCATGCCTGCCGTGAGGTGGCCGATGTCATGCAGCAGGGCAGCGAGGATGAAGGCCGGTGTTTCGCCCCTGTCTTCGGCTAGTTGCGCGGCCTGCAATGCGTGTTCGAGCTGGCTTATGTTCTCGAGCCCGTAGCGTGCCTTCGCGTGTGACGCGTAGATATCCTTGATTGTGTCGGCTTGTGCGTTGAACATGTCCAGCTCCCTTGCGCCCTGCCAGACTTTCGCAGAATTGTTTCACTCGTGTGACGGCTGGGGCTGCTCTTTCCGCGCGCCGATCCGCGGTTCGGTGCCTGCGCGCAGCCGTGAGATGTTTTCGCGATGCGTCACGAAGATCAGGACCGTAAGGATTGCTGCGCCAAAGACATAGGCTGCAGGCCCGAGTACCAGCATGTACAGCGGCGAAAGTGCTGCGGCCACCAGCGCGGCAAGCGACGATATTCGGGCGATCAATGCTGTGACGATCCAAGTTGCCGCTGTAATGAGTGCGACCGGCAAGTTCAGCGCCGCGAGGATACCGAGATAAGTCGCTACGCCTTTTCCACCCTTGAAGTTAAGCCATACCGGGAAGATGTGACCTGCGAAGGCGCCGAGGGCGGCGGCCATTGCGGGCCAGTCTCCAAATTCCTTTGCCACGAGGACTGCTACAATACCCTTGCCGACATCGCCGACGAGAGTGAGGGCGGCGGCGAGCTTGTTGCCGGTGCGCAGCACGTTGGTCGTGCCGACATTGCCAGAACCCACGCTGCGAATGTCGCCGAGCCCGAAAAGACGGGTTACCAGATAGGCGAACGGGATTGAGCCCAAGGCGTATCCGATGGCAAAGGCAATGACTGACAGGAGGATCATGAGCCTGGCGCTTCGAAGACCGTTTTTCCTGCGACCAGCGTACGCAACACCGCACCTTGCAGCAAGCGGCCCTTGAACGGGGAGTTCTTGCACCGCGAGCGGAACGTCTGAGGATCTATCCTGCGCGGTGCGCCGGGATCGAACAGGACGAGGTCGGCGGGTGCGCCTTTTGCGAGGCGCCCGGCTGGTAAGCGCAAGATCCGCGCCGGGTTTGCTGACAGTCGTTTCAGCACGTCCGCGAGCGGCACGCCGGCTTCGTGGTGGAGCGACAGCGCTGCGGGCAGCAGTGTTTCGAGCCCGACGGCTCCGTAGGCGGCCTGCGCGAAGGGGACGCGTTTGGTCTCTGCGGCCTGCGGGTCGTGACTTGAGACGATCACGTCAATGATGCCCGCGCGCACGCCTTCGACCATGGCCTTGCGGTCTTCCTCGGTTCTCAGGGGCGGGGAGACCTTGGCGAAGGTCTTGTACTCGCCAACGTCATTTTCGTTGAGAACCAGGTGGTGGGCGGATACCGCGCAGGTCACGGGCAGCCCGCGGGTCTTGGCGGCGGCGATCACCTCGAGCGCGGCAGCGCAGGAGACCTGGCCAAGGTGGTAGCGAGCGCCTGTCAGTTCCACGAGGCGTATGTCGCGTTCCACCGCCATGGCTTCGGCTGCCGAAGGAATGCCGCCGAGGCCCATGCGGTTTGCAAGCGATCCCTCGTTCATGTGGCCAACGGCTGCGAGGTCCGGGTCCTCGGCGTGCGCGATGACGAGGGCGTCGAAATTCGAGGCGTAGGCGAGGCAGCGGCGCATGATCAGGCTGGAGGCCACCGTGCGGTCTGCGTCGGTGAATGCGATGGCGCCGGCCTCCTGGAGCAGACCGATCTCTGCCATGTGCGCGCCCTTGAGGCCCTGCGTGAGTGCAGCGGCCGGGAGTATGTTCACCTTCGATGTTGCAACAGCGCGGCGTTGAATGAAATCAACCAGCGCTGCGTCGTCAATGACGGGGTCGGTGACGGGCATCATCACGAAGGTTGTCACGCCACCGGCTGCAGCACTCTCGCCTGCCGAGGCAAGTGTCTCGCGGTGCTCGGCCCCGGGCTCGCCCGTGAATACGCGCATGTCGATAAGGCCGGGAGCAAGGACAGCGCCGGCGCAATCGATGATGGTGGCGCCTTGAGGTCTTGCGTCGTTGAACAGCTGCGGGCCCATGTCAGCGATGCGGTCATTCTCGACGAGGAGCGCGCCTGTAGTGTCAAGGTCTGTTCCGGGATCGATGAGGCGTGCGTTGATGAAGGCGGTGCGTTGCGTCATCGCGTGTGCTCGGCGTTCGGCAGCTTGCTCGCAAGCTGGTCAAGCACAGCCATGCGGACGGCCACACCCATCTCGACCTGCTCCTGGATGAGGCTGCGGTTGATGTCATCGGCGATGTCGCTGTCGATCTCGACTCCGCGGTTCATGGGGCCTGGATGCATGACGAAAGCGCCGGGCTTGGCGAGCGCCAGTTTTTCGCGGTCGAGCCCGTAGAAGTGGAAGTACTCGCGCTGCGAGGGCAGGAACGAGCCCGTCATGCGCTCCATCTGCAGGCGCAGCATCATCACGATGTCAGCGCCTTTCAGCGCCTCGCGCATGTCGGTGAATAGCTCTGCACCCCAGTCGCGGGCCCCGGGGGGCAGAAGCGTGCGCGGTGCCACAAGGCGGACGCGGGCGCCTAGCTTGGTCAGGAGATGGACGTTCGAGCGGGCGACGCGGCTGTGGAGAACGTCGCCGGAGATCGTGACTGTGAGGCCCTCGATACGGCCCATGCGGCGACGGATCGTAAGCGCGTCGAGCAAAGCCTGGGTCGGGTGCTCGTGCGCACCGTCGCCCGCGTTGACGACAGCGCAGGACACCTTGTCAGCCAGCAAGGCCACTGCGCCCGAGTCCTGGTGGCGGATGACGATGATGTCGGGCCGCATGGCGTTGAGAGTGGTTGCTGTATCGATCAGCGTCTCGCCCTTGCGCACAGCGCTTTGGGCCACAGACATGTTCATGACGTCGGCGCCGAGGCGTTTGCCTGCGAGTTCAAATGAGCTCTGCGTGCGGGTCGAAGGTTCAAAAAACAGGTTGATCAGCGTTCGGCCGCGCAACGTGTCGCGCTTTTTCTGTACCTGTCGGTTCAGGTCGACATAGGCGTTGCCGAGGTCGAGGAAAGATTCGATATCGTGGCGCTGCAGGGGCGCGATCGCGAGCAGATGCTGGCGTGTTGGTCGGGCGTTCATCGCGGATCAGGCTATAGGCGGCAGTGTCTGTCAGTGCAAGCCTGAACTAGGTCAGAACCCACAACATTAGGGGCATGGTTATCAGCGCGGCCACGGTCTGTACCGTTGTGATCCCTGCCATCAAGGGCGCATCGCCGCCCAGCTGTCGCGCCAGGATGAAGGAGGAGGGGGCCCCGGGCACTGCTGCACAGATGACTGCCGCGACCATGGCGGGTCCTGACACGCCCAAGAGAGTGGCGAGGCCTGCGACCAGCAGCGGCATGACAAGCAGCTTCAGGACGCTGGCTGCGACGAGCGGTGCGATGCGTGACTTGAGATCCCTGAAATCGAGGCTGGCGCCGACTGCCAGCAGTCCCAGCGGAAGGGCCGCCTTTCCCACGAGGTCGATGCCGGTCACCAGCGTTTCGGGGACATGGAGGTCAACGAGCTGTGCCGCTATGCCTGCAGCGCAGGCGATAATCAGCGGGTTGCGCGCCACCTGTCCCGCCAGCATGGCCGGGCTTGCACTCTCATGGCTGGCGTAACGCATGAGCACCATGACGCAGAGCGTGTTGGCGAGCGGTACCATCACGGCTATGGCAACGGCAATGAGCGCGAGGCCGGGCTGGCCCAGGATCGCCGAGATGGCGCCTAGCGCCACGTAGCTGTTCCAGCGCACGGCACCTTGAAAGAGGCTTGTAAAGGCAGGGCCGTCTAGGACGAAGGTTGGCCTTAATGCGAATGCGAGGGCCGCCATCGCCATCATGCCAAGTGCCAGAACGAGGGACAGTCTGCCGATGGGCGCGTCGCGGAAATCAGCGAATGCAATTGCGCCGAACAGGAAGCATGGGAAGAGGACAAAATAAGTCAGGCGCTCGACAGCTCGCCAACCTGCCTCGTCGAGGATGGTGACATGCCTGAGAGCGCTGCCCAGTGCGATGATCGCAAAGACCGGGATGAGGCCTGCCAGAACGTCTGTCATTTGCGCTCTGCTGCAATATCTTCCAGCTTCTTCTGAGCAGGTTCCGGCAGGAACCAGGTTGGTACGATGCAGAGCGGCGCCAGCAAAGCCAGCGTGGCGATGGCCGGTCCATGCTGCCCGAAGGCGAGGAAAAGTTCTCGCTCCACCAGCAGGCCCAGAAGACCACCAAAGAGGGCAGCCATCATGCGGATGGAGGCTGCTAGGCTGCGGTGGGACGTCGGGAACAACTCTGCACCCAGCGCCGTCATCAGAACGTTGGCTGCGAGGATCGCAAACAGGCCTGATGTCCACGTCAGAACCAGCCAAATGCCTGTTGCCCAGCTATAGAACAGGGCAAAGCTCAGGCCTGCCATCACGACCGTGACAGCAATGACGGCGCGGCGCCCAAATCGGTCGCTGAGGGCGCCGGCTGTTGTCGTGCCGAGGATCGAGACGAGGCCAGCCCCGAGTGTCAGGGCGCTGACCTGCCAGGGCGCCCATTGATGTGTGCCCTGGAGGTAGGCTGATGCCATCGGAACGGTCGCGCCAATGGCAAGGCCAAAAAGAAGGCAAAGGCAGACGAGAAGGGCGAGCCGTCCGGGATAGTTTCGCATCAGGCTCGTGAACGGTTTTATCTTCTCGTTCGGGTCTCGCTCCTGAAAGCGGCGGGTTTCGGGCAGAGAACGTCTTGCCCAGACCAGCCAGAGCAGGGGGATGGCGCCGAGCGCATAGATCGCCCGCCAACCAAAGGGCAGCATCTCGACAAAGGCAAATACGAGGGCCGCGGCTCCCCCTCCCAAGGCTTCCAGTGCCCCCAACTGGCCTGCGGCCCAGCCGCGCGTGCGCTCCGAGAATTCCTCTGCGATCACCACCATGCAGAGGATCTCTTCCGTGTAGATGAAGATGCGCGCGATGGTCTGGGCGACGATGAATTCGGTGAGGGATTGGGCAAAGGCCGTCCATACGGTCGAAAGGGCGGCCCCGGCCAGGGTGATCATCAGCAGTCTTCGTCTGCCAATGCGGTCTGCAAGCCAGGCAAGGGCGAGGGCTGGAATGATCCCCAGGCGGAACAGCACGATCACGAGCCCGATGTCGGATTCGGGGATCTCGAAGGTCTGCTGGATCTGGCGGACGGCGAAGCCGTAGATGTTAACATCGTAGCCAGCGATGAAGTAGGCTGCGCCCACAAGCACGAGAAGTCGGCTCTGGTCCGACGGGATTGGTTCGGGCGGGCGCACATAGACCCGTCGCAACAGTCGACCCAACATCAGGCGGTCCTCCTCATCGCGTCGAGGACGCCTTGCAGGATGAAGCTTGCGGCCATCTTGTCCACAACGTCCTTGCGGCGGGCGCGCGACATGTCGGCTTCCAGGAGCGTGCGGGTGACGGCAGCGGTGGAAAGACGTTCGTCCCACAAGAGGATGGGGATGGGGCGCTTGCCTTCGAAGTTTCGGGCAAAGGCGCGGGCG
>JBEIFU010000070.1:0-11277 GCA_040382295.1 Alphaproteobacteria bacterium | reverse complement strand
ATCTTCTCGCGCGATGAGCTGAAGCAGTACGAGATGGCGCAGCAGTTCCCGGCCGAGACCTATCCCTTCATGCGCTATTTCATCGGCGATGTTCGCAATGCGGCGCGGCTGGAGATGGCGATGCGCGGGGTGGACTATGTCATTCACGCGGCGGCGCTCAAGCAGGTTCCGATCGCCGAGTACAATCCCTTCGAGTGCATCGCGACGAATGTCATCGGTGCGGAGAACGTGGTCCAGGCAGCCATCGCGCGCGGGGTGAAGCGCGTGATTGCGCTGTCGACCGACAAGGCGGCCAATCCCGTCAATCTCTACGGCGCGTCCAAGCTTGCGTCCGACAAGATCTTCGTGGCCGCGAATAATCTGGCGGGGGCCGATGGCTGCCGCTTTGCGGTCGTGCGCTATGGCAATGTCGTTGGCTCGCGCGGGAGCGTGATGCCGCTGTTCCGCAAACTGATCGACGAGAAGGCCGATGCCCTGCCGATCACGGATCCGCGCATGACCCGTTTCTGGATCACGCTGACCCAGGGCGTGAACCTTGTGCTTTCGTCGCTGGAACTTTTGCAGGGCGGCGAGATCTTTGTCCCGAAGATCCCGTCGATGAGCACGACAGAGCTTGCACGCTGCATGGCCCCGCATCTGCCGCAGAAGATCATCGGCATCAGGCCCGGCGAGAAGCTGCACGAGATCATGGTCCCGATGGATGATGCGCGCCAGACGCTGGAACTTGCCGACCGCTTCGTGATCATTCCGCCCTATCTGCAGGCATCGCGCGAGGCCTATCTCGCGAGCGGTGCGCGCCCGGTGCCGGACGGTTTTGCCTATTCAAGCGATTCAAACGATGAGAGGCTGGACGCGCGCGGGCTGCAGGCGATGCTGGTCGACAGTTTCGCATGAGTGCCACGCCTGCGTTCCTGCCCTACGGGCGGCACCAGATCGACGATGACGACATTGCGGCCGTCGTTGATGCGCTGAAGAGCGACTACCTGACCACCGGACCGCGCGTGGCGGCGTTCGAGCGAGCGCTGTGCGCAACGACTGGCGCGCGCCAGGCGATTGCCTGCAGCAACGGGACGGCGGCGCTGCATCTCGTGGCGCGTGCGATGAACCTGGGGCCTGGCACGATCTCGATCGTGCCGACGGTGACGTTCCTGGCCACCGCAAATGCGGTGAGGCTGAATGGCGGGGACGTGGTGTTCTCGGATGTGGATCCGGACAGCGGGCTGATGCGGCCGCGCGACCTCGAAGAGGCGCTCTCGCGCTGCCCGGGCGGGCGGGCGGACGCCGTGTTCAACGTGCATCTTGCCGGGCAGACCGGCGACCAGGCTGGACTTTATGCCCTGGCGCGGCGCCACGACCTTCGCATCGTCGAGGATGGTTGCCATGCGCTGGGCACGCGCTACAGCATCGGCGAGGGCATGGCGCACAGCGTCGGTGCCTGCCGCCATGCCGATGTCACGACCTTCTCGTTCCATCCGGTGAAGGCCATTGCCATGGGCGAAGGCGGCGCTGTGACGACAAATGACCCGCAGCTTGCCGATATCATCCGGCGGGACCGCACCCATGGAATGAACCGCGATGCGGGCTCGTTCGTGCAGGACGCGGAGGCGTTCGATGCCAGCCACCTGCCCCATCCCTGGTACTACGAGATGGAGGCGCCGGGGCTGAACTACCGGATTGCGGACGTGCTGTGTGCGCTGGGCGAAAGCCAGCTGCGCAAGCTCGAGGCGTTCTCGGCCCGGCGGCGCGAGATCGTTGTGCTCTATGACAGGCTTTTGGGCCATCGCTCGCCGCATCTGGGGCTTCTGGCCCGCACGCCGAACGTGACGGCGGCGTGGCATCTTTATGTGGTGCTGATCGATTTTGCGGCCCTGGGCATCAGCCGCGCGGATGCGATGCGGGCGCTTGCAGCCGAGGGCATCGGAACGCAGGTCCATTACCTGCCCGTGCACCGCCAGCCCTATTACAGGGACATGGCCCCGGACAGCTTGCTGCCAGGTGCCGACCGCTATTACGCGCGGACGCTGAGCCTGCCCCTGTTCCCAGCCATGTCTGACCAGGATGTCGAACGTGTCGCGCGCACGCTCACGCGGGTGCTCGGCCTTTAGGCCTTCTCGTCGACCCGACGCTCTGCCGCGCGTTCCTGCTGAGCCTGCAATTCCTGCAGCTGCTCTGCCATGCGCAGCGCGCTGTCGGCGGGATACTGCCAGACCACCTCGCCGCTCTCATCTTCGATCGACCGATAGACGACGGCGCCGAGCGGCTCGTTGCGCGAAATGGAAAGGCTGCGCGACGGTGCGGCCTCGGGGGCCTTCCTGTCACGGCCGTTGCCGTTATCGGCGGTGCGCGGTTCGGGGCGCGGTTTTTCGGCGGGCTCGACCCGCAGGTCCGGCCGCGCTTCGGGCACGGGCGGCAACGGGGGTACGGTCGGCAAGGCCGGTGTCAACTTGACTGCATCACTCATCTTCCCATCCTCTACTTGACTGCCTGCCGATCCTCCTTCGCCGGCACGGACGTGACTTCTACAGGCGAGGTGCGGAGCCGGAGATTACGCCCGGCTCCGCTACACCCTTGCCTGCTTCTAGCGGAACAGCGCCAGAAGGATCTGCGGTGCCTGGTTGGCAATCGACAGTGCCTGGACACCCATCTGCTGCCTGACCTGCAGCGTCTGGAGCCGCGCGCTTTCTGCGGCAAGGTCGGCATCCACGAGTCTGGAAATACTATTGCCCAGTTCGTCGCGCACCTTGGCCATGAAGTTCTTGTGCGTGTTAAGTCGACGACCGTCCGTACCCAGGTTGGTAACTGCGAGGTTCAGGTTGTTGATCGAGGTCTCGATCGTCGTCAGGGCCGTGCCGGCCTTGGTCGTGGTCGAGATCGACGCAGTTGCCGAGAGGCTCACGATCGTGCCACCCAGGGTCATGATACGCGCCTGAACCGTGATGTTGTTGGTACCAGCCGCGTTTGACATGACTGCGAGGTTTTGCGCGCCCGTGTTGATCAGGTTCGACCCGTCAAAGGTGGCATTTGTAAGTGTGGATGCGATCGCTTGGCGCAGCGCCACGAAGTTCGCATTGTAGGCCGCGCGCGCCGTGGCATCGATCTGGGTGTCACGGGCCGATAGGGCGAACTCTTTCATGTCCTTCAGCAGGTCGCCGATGGTGTTGCCGGCATTGACCGCCATGTCGATGACGGAAAGTGCGCGCCCGATGGATCGGTCGACAGCCTCCAGGGCCTGCCGGTCGCCGCGCATCTTCTGGGCGATGTTGTAGATGGCGCCGTTGTCGCGGGGGCTTGCGACCCTCAGGCCCGTGTTGATGCGGTTTTGTACCTCATCGAGTTCTTCGCCGGTTCTGCTGAGGTTCTGAAGGGCGATGGCGGCACTGTAGTTGAAATTGACCGAGGTCATGAGGCTTCTCCGTTCTGGGTTATCCGGGACGTTTTGTCCCGACGACCACAACGCAAGCGCCATTCCGGCAAAAGCCGCCGAATGCCTTAGGCAGACCTCAACCACCCGGCACCAGGGCGGGCGGCAATCCTTTGTGATTTAAATCGGGGGTTCACCACGCGCGCGTGGCCTGCGGTGCCTTGGTCCGGCAAAAAATGCCGGGAACTATTTGCCGGGTCGGCAAATCCTGCCGGGTCCGGGGAAGACTGTCCTGGCAGAACCAGCCCATGGGGCCGATCCTGCCAGGATTGGGGAGTCGCCAGTCATGCTGGCGCAGGCCAGCCGTCATCCTAGCCGCGGAAGAGGCTGAGAACGGTCTGCGGCGCCTGGTTGGCGATCGAGAGCGTCTGGATGCCCAGCTGCTGCTTGGTCTGCAGCGCCTGGAGCCTGGCGCTCTCCTTGGCGAGGTCGGCGTCAACCAGGTTGCCCACGCCCTTGTTCAGCTCGTCGACAAGCTTGCCGACAAAGGCCTTCTGCATGCCAACCTTCTTGGCGTCCGTGCCCATCCGCGACAGGGCCAGGTTCAGGTTGTTCAGCGAGGTCTCGATGGTCGTGATCGCCGCGGCTGCGCGGGTCGCGGTCGAGATCGCCGCCGTCGTGGCGAGGGTCACGATCGACCCACCCAGCGACATGTTGCGCGCCTGGACCGTGATGAAGGAGGTACCGTCGGCGTTGGCCAGCGCCTGCAGGTTGGTACTCGTGTTGATCAGGTTCGAGCCGTCGAAGGTCGCGTTTGACAGCGTCTTCGTGATCATGTCGCGCAGGGCGATGAAGTCGGCGTTGTAGGCGGAGCGGGCGTTCGCATCGATCGTGGTGTCGCGCGCGGCGAGGGCCTTTTCCTTCATGTCCTTCAGCAGGTCGGAGACACTGGTGCCGGCGGCAATGGCCGTGTCCGTCACGCTGATCGTACGGTCAAGGCTCTGCGTGACCGAATTGAAGGCCATGACGTCCATGCGCATGCTCTGAGCCATGGCCCAGACGGCACCGTTGTCCTTGGGACCGCCAATGCGCTGACCCGTGTTGATGTTGTTCTGGGTCGCGGAAAGTTCTTCATTGGTCTTGTTCAGGTTCTGCAGGGCAATCATCGCCCCGTAATTGGTATTTACGCTCAGCATGGTTGCAACTCCCGGTTTTTCTTTTCAAACCAGCGATGGTGGTCTTCCGCTCTCGCCTTGTCGGGACATAGCGCAAGCCCCATGCCACCTCAGAAACAGCTTATTTCCCATAGAAAATGGCCTATTCCTGGTGAGTCATCCGGCTGCCTGCAGAGTTTGCCGGGCAGGATTTTCTTTGGCGCCGGGAATATATTGCCCTGTCTCTTCAGGCCGACGGGCGCTGGGCAAGACCCGGAGGGAAATCGAACTCGTCTGTGTACGGATCTTCTGGCTGTCTGGTGCCGATCCCTGGATCCTGGTCACCGGGCTGCAATGGCCCCGACCTTGGTGCACATCACCGGAGAGCCCTCAGACGGGTCTGCCGGTGCTGGCCTGCGTTGCCGTTTCCTGTCCCCACCTGAGCGGGCCTGGGACACTCCCGGTCGGCGCGCCCTGAAACAGCGAGGCTTGCGCCTCGTGCCGGGCGCAGGCTGTCCTGGCAGAACCAGCCCATGAGGCCGATCCTGCCAGGATTGGGGAGTCGCCAGTCATGCTGGCGCATGTCAGCCGTCATCCTAACCGCGGAAGAGGCTGAGGATCGTCTGCGGCGCCTGGTTGGCGATCGAGAGCGTCTGGATGCCCAGCTGCTGCTTGGTCTGCAGGGCCTGGAGCTTGGCGCTTTCCTTGGCGAGGTCAGCGTCAACCAGGTTGCCTACGCCCTTGTTCAGCTCGTCGACAAGCTTGGCGACGAAGGCCTTCTGCATGCCAACCTTCTTGGCGTCCGTGCCCATCTGCGACAGGGCCAGGTTCAGGTTGTTCAGCGAGGTCTCGATCGTCGTGATCGCCGCGGCTGCGCGGGTCGCGGTCGAGATCGCCGCCGTCGTGGCGAGGGTCACGATCGAACCGCCCAGCGACATGTTGCGTGCCTGCACCGTGATGAAGGAGGTGCCGTCGGCGTTGGCGAGAGCCTGCAGGTTGGTACTCGTGTTGATCAGGTTCGAGCCGTCGAAGGTCGCGTTAGCCAGCGTCTTCGTGATCATGTCGCGCAGGGCGATGAAGTCGGCGTTGTAGGCGGTGCGGGCATTCGCGTCGATCGTGGTGTCGCGCGCGGCGAGGGCCTTTTCCTTCATCTCCTTCAGAAGGTCGGAGACGCTGGTGCCGGCGGCAATGGCCGTGTCCGTCACGCTGGTCGTGCGGTCAAGGCTCTGGGTGACCGAATTGAAGGCCATGACGTCCATGCGCATGGTCTGGGCCATCGCCCAGACGGCGCCGTTGTCCTTGGGGCCGCCGATGCGCAGACCCGTGTTGATGTTGTTCTGGGTCGTGGCAAGTTCGTTATTGGTCTTGTTCAGGTTCTGCAGGGCGATCATCGCCCCGTAGTTGGTGTTTACACTCAGCATGGTTGTGACTCCCGGTTTCTTTTTTCAAACCAACGAAAACGGTCTTCCGCTTTCGCCTTGCCAAGACCTGGGGCAAGCCCCGTGCCACACGAGAAAATGGCTTATTTCCAACAAAAATGCCCGTCTTTTGACGGGCCGGTAGATTTTTCTGCAGTGATTGCCGGGCAGGTTTTTCTTCCGCTCCGGGAATTTTTTACCCCGTCTTTTCAGGCCGACGGGCGCTGGGCAAGACCCGCCATGATCGACTTGTTCACGTCGATCAGCGGTTCGAGGGAGGCACCCTGCTGGACGACCTCGCTGGAATAGCGCGAGACCCAAAGGGCCAGGGAAATGCTCTGCGCACGTATCGCTTCGGGCAGCTTGTTGTCGGGATCGATGCACTGGGCGGCAAGCGCGCTCCAGAGGCGCCGGTTCCAGTCAATGGCATCGGCCAGTCCGCGAATGTCCTTCCGGCCCTTCTCGCTGGCGCTGATGAGGGCGTGCGTCACCTGCGCAAACAGGCGGTACTCCGTGCTGCGCGGGTCATCCGTTGCGCCCTGGATCTTCTGGTAGGCTCTATGGGACATGGCTCAAGCTTGCGTTTTCGGGGTCGAAGAACGAGCGGTACGTTAAAGGCGCCTTGTCGCCGTTGTCCTGAAGGACATTACGGAACAAGGCGATGTACGTTGCCTGCCCATCGGTGTCGGGCATGGCTTCCATGAAATCGGACATGCGGGTCACGACGTCACGCAAGCTCAATGCCCTGTTCCCGACCGGCTCTCATGCGAAGGCCAACAATGGCAACCTCTAGTTGCGGAAGAGGCTGAGGATCGTCTGCGGCGCCTGGTTGGCGATCGAGAGCGTCTGGATGCCCAGCTGCTGCTTGGTCTGCAGGGCCTGGAGCTTGGCGCTTTCCTTGGCGAGGTCAGCGTCAACCAGGTTGCCCACGCCCTTGTTCAGTTCGTCGACAAGCTTGGCAACGAAGACCTTCTGCATGCCAACCTTCTTGGCGTCCGTGCCCATCTGCGACAGGGCCAGGTTCAGGTTGTTCAGCGAGGTCTCGATCGTCGTGATCGCCGTTGCGGCCTTGGTCGCGGTCGAGATCGAAGCCGTCGTGGCGACGGTCACGATCGACCCGCCCAGCGACATGTTGCGTGCCTGAACCGTGATGAAGGAGGTACCGTCTGCGTTGGCCAGCGCCTGCAGGTTGGTACTCGTGTTGATCAGGTTCGAGCCGTCGAAGGTCGCGTTCTCCAGCGTCTTCGTGATCATGTCGCGCAGGGCCGTGAAGTCGGCGTTGTAGGCGGCGCGGGCATTCGCGTCGATCGTGGTATCGCGCGCGGCAAGGGCCTTTTCCTTCATCTCCTTCAGAAGGTCGGAGACGCTGGTGCCGGCTGCAATGGCCGTGTCCGTCACGCTGATCGTGCGGTCAAGGCTCTGCGTGACCGAGTTGAAGGCCATGACGTCCATGCGCATGGTCTGGGCCATCGCCCAGACGGCACCGTTGTCCTTTGGACCGCCGATGCGCAGACCCGTGTTGATGTTGTTCTGGGTCGTGGCAAGGTCGGCATTGGTCTTGTTCAGGTTCTGCAGAGCGATCATTGCCCCGTAGTTGGTGTTTACGCTCAGCATGGCTTTCACTCCCGGTTTCTGTTTTCAAACCCACGAAAACGGTCTTCCGCTTTCGTCTTGCCAAGACCTAGGGCAATCCCCGTGCCACACGAGAAAATGGCTTGTTTCCAACAAAAAAGGCCCGTCTTTTGACGGGCCGGTAGTTTTTTCTGCAGTGATTGCCGGGCAGGTTTTTCTTCCGCTCCGGGAATTTTTTACCCCCGTCTTTTCAGGCCGACGGGCGCTGGGCGAGACCTGCCATCATCGACTTGTTCACGTCGATCAGCGGCTCGAGGGATGCACCCTGCTGGACGACCTCGCTGGAATAGCGCGAGACCCAGAGGGAAATCGAAATGATCTGCGCACGGAGCGCTTCGGGCAGCTTGTTGTCCGGATCGATGCACTGGGTGGCGAGCGCGCTCCACACGCGCCGGTTCCAGTCGATCGAATCGATCAGCTTGGGTATGTCCGCCCGCCCCCGCTCGCCGGCAGCGATGAGGGCGTGCGTGACCTGCGCAAACAGCCGATATTCCATGCTGCGCGGGTCTTCCGTGGTACCCTGGACTTTCTGGTAGGCCTTATGGGACATGGCTCAACCTTGCATTCTCGAAATCAAAGAGCTGGCGGCACTTCACCAGCGCCTTGTAGTAGTCGCCCCGGAGGACGTCGCGGGACAAGGCGATGCAGGTCGCCAGCACATCGCGATCGGAGACGACTTCCATGAACTCGGACATGCGCGTCACGAATTCATCGTAATGAACCTTCTCATGTTCACTGTCGAGATAGAGCATCATGATCGGGAAGTAGATCCGTCTGGCAGGGGTGGTCGCGTCTGTCGGCTGCATGATGTCCTTGTCACGCAAGATCGATGCCTTGTTTTCGATGACGAGGCTCACGCGCCGGTCGCCATTCGTCAGAACGGCACCATTGCAGACAAATTTCTCACCTGGCTTCAGCGAAAGTTTCAGTGGCATGTCGTGTTCGCTACCCTTCGGCAACGCTCCCCTTGGTCGGAACCTGATCTGAGAGCACGATAAGGCTGCAGGGTTAAGGAACATCTGCAGAGAGGGTGAAATTTTTGACAAGGGCGCGGCAACGCTCGCGGCGTTGGCTTAGCGCCCTGTTAACGCCGGCGTTGTTATCGTGTCACCGATGAAGGACCTTTACAGGCGGTTGCCCTCATGACCAAACGCAAGTCGTCCAAGCTTTCGGCGACACAGGCCTCGAGCCTTGCCACCATCTCGCGCCAGATGGAGGAAAGCCGGAAGCAGGCCCCCAACCGCCACACGCCCAACAGGGAAAGCCTGATGGCCCTGCAGCGTGCCGTTGCCCACTACAAGAAATGCGAGTGGAAGGAGGCAGCAATTGCCGCGTCGGAAGCTGCCGACCACGATGCGCGCTGTGCCATGGCCTTCCACATGGTGGGCCTTGCGCTGGTCAACCTGAACGAAAAGCACACGGCCTTCACGATGTACGAGCGCGCGCTCGCGCTCGACCCGACCGATCCCGATCTCTACCTCAATATCGGCACCGCTGCATGGGACCTCGGGCTGCTCGAGGGGGCCTGCAAGGCCTTTCGCGCCTATATCCAGATGAAGCCCGAGTGCCACAAGGGCTACAACAATCTGGCCGGATGCCTGCGCGACCTGGGCAAGATGGACGAGGCCGTCGCGCTCCTGAAGGACATGCTGGCCATCATGCCGGGCGAGGCCATGCTGTGGAACACGCTGGGCTCGGTGATGATGGAACTCAGCGACATCCAGAACGCCATCACCTTCTATCAGGAGGCGGCGCGGCTCGATCCGGGGATGGCCCGCGTCTACCACAATATCGGGCATGCGCTCGGCCATGTCGGCGCCTTCGAGCAGGCGCTTGAAAACTATGACCGATCGCTCGAACTTTCGGACAATGACGGCGAGCGCGCCGAGACCATGCATGCCCGCGGCCTGTGCCTGGCGGCGATGGGCCGGCTCGAGGAAGCCTGGCCCCATTACGAGTATCGCCTTCACCCCCGCTGCAGCCAGCGGGTCTATTTCGCCGTGAATGCACCGGAGTGGAAGGGCGAGGACCTGACGGGCAAGACATTGCTGTTCGTGGGCGAACAGGGCCTTGGCGACGAGATCATCTATTCGAGCCTCGTTCCCGACCTCATCCAGCGCGTGGGACCGACCGGCCGGCTGATGATCGCCTGCGACCACCGGCTGGTGCCCCTGCTCCGCCGCTCGTTCCCGGGCGTCCATGTGGAAACAGAGCTGCATACGAAACATAACGCCACGCCAGTGAGGATCGTGTCGTGGGCGGAAGGACCGCTCAAGGCCGATTACTACACACCGATGGCGGTGCCTCTGAAGTACCTGCGCAATTCGCTCGATGATTTTCCCGCCAACCGCGCCTTCCTGAAGCCCGATCCGGACCGCGTCCGCTTCTGGCAGGACCGGCTGGCGGCTCTGGGTCCCGGGCCCTATGTCGGCATCTGCTGGCGCTCGATGCTGATGACGACGCAGCGCAAGAAATTCTATACGGCGCTGGAGGTGTGGCGGCCCTTGCTGGAGATGACCGAACCCAAGTTCATCAGCCTGCAATATGGCGATTGCCGGGACGAGATCGAGCATGTCCGCAAGACCCAGGGTGTCGTCATCCATGCCTTCGAGGACCTGGACCTCAAGAACAATCTCGATGACAACGCTGCACTGTGCGCAGCGCTGGACCTTGTGGTGTCGGCAGCAACCGCAGCGGTCGCACTGGCTGCGGGGACCGGCACCGAGTCTTGGATCCTGACCCCGGGCCGGGTCTGGCCGCAGCTGGGCACCGATGGTTATCCCTGGTTTGCCAACACGCGCGTGCTGACCCCGGAACGCTTTGGCGACTGGGACAGCGTCATGAAGACAGTGGCGCACGATCTGCAGCTGAGGCTGGCGACGGACCTGCGCTGAGCCACGCGGGACCAGCGGGCTGTCAGGAAGGGTGCGCGGCGGTGACGCTGCGGCATGCACGTCGGCTTGCCTCCGGCCAAGAGAGAACCTAAGGTTTGCCAATCAGGCATTTCCCTCTCTCTGTTACCAGGACGGTCCATGAAAAAGTTCGAAGGCACCAAGAACTATGTCGCAACCGATGATCTGCGCATTGCGGTGAATGCGGCCATCACGCTGGAGCGGCCGCTATTGATCAAGGGCGAACCCGGTACCGGCAAGACGGTGCTGGCCTTCGAGGTGGCCAAGGCGCTGAACGTGCCCATCATCCAGTGGCACATCAAATCGACCACCAAGGCCCAACAGGGCCTCTATGAGTATGATGCGGTCAGCCGCCTGCGCGATAGCCAGCTGGGCGACGAGCGCGTGAAGGATATCCGCAACTATATTGCCAAGGGAAAGCTTTGGGAGGCCTTCACCAACGACCAGCGCCCTGTCCTGCTGATCGACGAACTCGACAAGGCCGATATCGAGTTCCCCAACGACCTGCTGCTGGAACTCGATCGCATGGAGTTCTTCGTCTACGAGACGGGCGAGACGGTGAAGGCCAAGCAGCGACCGATCGTGATGATCACTTCGAACAACGAGAAGGAACTGCCGGACGCGTTCCTGCGTCGCTGCTTCTTCCACTACATCAAGTTCCCGGACCGCGAGACGATGCAGCAGATCATCGGCGTCCATTATCCGAACATCGTCGACAAGCTGGTTGGCGAGGCGCTGAACATCTTCTACCAGATCCGCGACGTGCCGGGGCTGAAGAAGAAGCCGTCGACGTCGGAGCT
>JBEIFU010000069.1:0-11354 GCA_040382295.1 Alphaproteobacteria bacterium | reverse complement strand
CGGGCACTGGAACTCGATCTCGTGACGAACGATGTTGAGCACGCCACCACGCTTCAACCCCGGGGAGTCGGCATGGTTGTTGAAATGGACGGGAATGAACAGGCGGATGCTCGACCCTGGCACCAGCGCCTGGAAGTCAGCATGGATTGGAAGGTCGGTCACCGGATCAAGCTGGACCTCGCGCGGGATGACCCGCGTCTTCTCGCCCTCGACATCCAGCACGATCAGCGTCGAGGTGAAGCGACCGGTCTGATAGGGCTTCTCCATGTCGCGATAGGAAATGCTGATGTGACGCGACTTGCCGGCCTCGCCATAGATGACGCCCGGCACACGGCCCTCACGCCGCACGGCACGCGCAGCGCCCGTGCCTGTGCCTTCACGCTTCTTGGCCGGGATGACCGTGAGGGAACTGTCAACTTGCTTGTTCATGTCTGAACCCTTTCAGGCAGCCCCCGCGGGGCCCCCTATCTTGTTCTGTCCGCCAATCGGAAAGAGAGGGCGGGGATGTACCCGAACCCACGCCAAAACTCAATGCAGGAGGGCAAGGCTCCGGACATGCGCCGATTCAACGCAGCCACGCATGGTAACCAGGCAAAAGCTTCAGTCAAAAAGGCTGGAAACCGAACGTTCTTCCGCAATCCGCTTGATTGCCTCCCCCAGGAGAGGCGCCGTGGGGAGGATCCTGATATTCGCGCAGCCCCGCACCTGCTCCGAGGGCGCGATCGAGTCCGTGATCACCAGCCCCTTCAGCGCCGAGCCCCGCACGCGCGCCACGGCCCCGCCAGAGAGCACGCCATGCGTGGCATAGGCAAAGGTCGCCTTCGCCCCCTTCTGCATCAATGCCTCGGCCGCGTTGCACAGCGTGCCCGCACTGTCGACGATGTCATCGATAAGGATGCACACACGCCCCGATACATCACCGATGATGTTCATGACCTCGGACTCGCCAGCCCGCTCCCGCCTCTTGTCGACGATGGCAAGATCCGCATTGATGCGCCGGGCAAGCGCCCGCGCCCGGACGACGCCGCCGACGTCCGGGGACACCATAACGATCGCCTCGCCGGCGAAATTCTGCTTGATGTCGGCCTCGAAGATGGGAGCCGCAAAGAGATTGTCCGTGGGAATGTCGAAGAAGCCCTGGATCTGGCCCGCATGAAGGTCGAGCGTCAGCACACGCCCTGCCCCGGCCTGCGTGATGATGTTGGCAACCAGCTTGGCCGAGATCGGCGTACGCGGGCCCGGCTTTCGATCCTGGCGCGCATAGCCGAAATAGGGAATGACCGCGGTAACGCGCTTTGCAGAGGCCCGGCGCAGCGCATCGATGCAGATCAGCAGCTCCATCAGGTGGTCATTGGTTGGAAACGACGTTGACTGGATGACAAAAACGTCCTCGCCGCGGACATTTTCCTGGATCTCGACGAAGACCTCCATGTCGGCAAAGCGACGCACGATCGCCTTGGTCAGCGGGACATGCAGATATTCGCCGATCTGGGTGGCGAGAGGAAAATTGCTGTTGCCCGAGAGAAGCTTCATGCGGCGATACCCCTGAAGACGCCGGCGCTTGTAGCAACCAGCCACCATGGATGCAACGCGGCTCAACCGTCGCGCTGGACACGAATCTGTTGAAGAACCTGCCAGATGCCATCGGCAGCAGCCTCCGCCGCAAAGGTAGCGACGTCGCCCCACCGTTTGCGCAGGCGCCCCCGCTGCACGGGGTTCTCCTGGACAAGCGTCCCCACATCCCTGCCATCGGCTGCCACAAGCGTCCACACCAGCTTCACCCGCTCCTGCCGCGCATCGATCGACACAACACTGACCTTACAATCGACACGCCAGAGCGCAGATGTTTGATCCTTCGCAATCTTTGCACCCTTGGCACGCAAGGCCACGTCCAGCGCGAGCGCCAGTGCGCGATTGCCGTCGCCCGGCGCTCCGGCAATACGTCCGACCCGTACGCTGATCGTCTCATCGGCCAGGACCTGCTCCGTCTTTGCCCGCCCCGAAAGGCTGAGCAAGGCTGAAACCTTCTCAGCCACGTAGGCGGCCTGTTCGGGAAGGGATGGGTGCAGGGCCTCGGCCACCTCGCCGGTGAATGTCGTGCTGAACTGGTCCTGAAGCACATTGTCCCGGTCAAACAGCCGCCAGACGATGACGCCAATGGCAGGGCCCGTCTTGTCACCACGGAATGTGCCCGCATGGCGCGACCGAAGGGTCCATGAAGGCTCGTTGCTGCGCGGCTGGGCAGCAATGTCCTGCGTCTCGAGACCTCTCATGATCCTCGCCTGCAGGTCGCCCCCGAAACTGGCCTCGAGACCCTTGGGAACTTCGACGACAATGCTGGAGCTGCTGAAGGATGGCTTGAGCATGGCTTCATTGCGCGCGACGCCCGCGAAGGCACGCGGAAGCGCAAAGGGATCTTCGACACCCATGGGCTCGGTTACGGCTGCACACGCGCAGAGGAGCATGAACGGCACGAGGCAGAGGAAGCGCAGCAAGTACATCATGGCGTCAGCACGATCGCCGATAGATTGCGCCCATAATGGGTTTCGGCGCGATGGGTGCTCCGGCGAAACGAAAAATAGCCATCCTCATCCTGATAGGTGCAGCGTTCGAGCGCCGCACAGGAGCCGACCTCGGCATCTGCCAGCCGGTACAGCACATAGCCTGGAAGGTCGAACATCCAGTGCCCGGCGCGAAGCGATGGAACGAAGAACCGTTCCAGCATCGGCTGCGCATCGAGGAAGCGGGCATGAAACTCGGGCCCCACCTCGTAACTGGCCTGCCGAATACAGGGCCCCACCACGGCAATCACGCCTGCGCGTCGAGCACCAAGGCGCGTCATCCCCAAAACGACCGCCTCGATGACACCCTTGAAGGCGCCCTGCCACCCGGCATGGGCGCAACCGATCACGCCAGCCTGCGGATCAGCAAGGAGAACAGGAGCACAATCCGCGGCAAGCACCCCGAGCCCGAGGCCCGGCACGGCCGTCACCATGGCATCGCCGCGAGGCGCGTTCTCCCGCGTCCACGGCGCCGTGACCTCGAGCACATCCGCACTGTGGATCTGGTAGGCCGTCACCAGTTGGTCGACATCAACACCAAGGCCTGAAGCGACGATGCTGCGGTTCTGCCGCACGCGCACGGGATCGTCGTCCGACCCGTAGCCGCAATTCAGCGAGGAAAACACCCCCTGGGAAACGCCGCCCTGCCGCCCCCAGAAACCGTGAGCAATACCCCGCGCCTCAAGCAGCGATGAACTCAGCATGGCCCTCATCATGTGAACCCGGCAGGAACGAGTGCCGGAGGAAACGAAGCACACAGCACTTTGAACAGGGTGCCCATGGCCTCAGGCGACGTCAACCGTGTCAAAGCCCGGCGAAGGGCTTCGGCCTGAGGCGCTGTGGCTTTTCCAAGCAGCACCTCCGTACGCGCTGCAGCTCCAAGCTCAAGCAGGAAATCTCCCTGGTCCCGCAAGGGCCAGACCTGCGCACCCGCCTGCCGCAGGGCCAACGCCAGCGCATCGAAGTCAACATGAAATGTCAAATCGGCCGTCCCGGGCGCTGAGAGTACCGAACACGGCGCGTGCGCGCGCAGGGCCTGCAGCGTATCGCCCACCGCGGGGCCTTCATAGCCATAGTCGATCGCCAGCAACGCACCGGAATTGGCCCGTAGCTTAGCGCCCAGGACTGACGCAGCCCTCGTCGCTGCAGCCGAGATCTCATGGACGCAACCTTCCGTCACATGGCGCAGGCCTTCAGGCATCAGCCCCGAAAAGTCGACATCCCGATTGGCCGAAAAGCAGAGGCGCTCATTGGCATCGAGCCCGACCACGCGCTCGTGCCACCGCTCCCCGAGCCGGATGAACTGGCGCGCAGGAAGCGCATCGAAGAACTCGTTGCACACCACGATCAGCGGCAAACCGTCGGGCAGCGCTTCGACAGCCTCATGCCACGAAACATCTGCATGTCCGGCAAGCGCCGCACGCTGCATCTCGCGCAGCCGCGGACTGGTTTCCACCAGATGCACCTTTGCCGCACCAGAGAACAGAGGCCGGATCCGCGAGGCACGCAGAATGTCGACCATCAGCGTTCCATTGCCCGGACCGCACTCCACCAGCCGAAACGGCTCCGGCGCACCCATGCGTTGCCAGACATCGACGCACCAGAGCCCGAGACACTCGCCAAACACCTGCGAGATCTCCGGCGCGGTAATGAAGTCACCATGACCGCCGAACGGATTGCGCTGTGCATAATAGGATTGGGGATGGGCGCTTGCTGCGATCAGGACAAATTGCTCAACGCTTATCGGACCGTTCTGTCGGATCTGTTCCTTGATGAAACGTTCGACCTCGTTCATGGCGCAAGCAGGGCCGGCCCCTTGCGGTAGAGCGCGTACCACGCGAAGAAGCCACCGACACCCAGCATGAAGATGGACAGGAGCGTCCCCATGGTCATCGCCCCCCCGAACACGAGCTGGTGGGAGTCGCGGAAGAAGATCTCGACCACGCTGCGAAACACGCCATAGCCAATCCAGAAGGCGGCAATCACCAGGCCGGGACGCCGCAAGGCGCCCGTGCGCGTGATCATGATGTGCAGCACGGCAAAAAGCACCAGCCCTTCAAGCGCAGCCTCGTAGAGCTGCGAGGGATGGCGCGGCGGATTGCTGATCACGCTGCCATCCGCCGCCCGGATGGCCGCGGCCGGAAACTGGAATGACCACGGCACATCCGTCACCTTGCCATAGAGCTCGCCATTGATGAAGTTTGCGAGGCGACCGAAGAACAGCCCGATTGGGGCCGCAGCCGCAACGAGATCGCCCAGCGCAACCATGTCGATCCGGCTGCGGCGCGCAAAGAGAATGATGGCAACAACGACACCAAGCGCACCACCGTGGAAGGACATCCCCCCCTCCCACGCAGCAAAGACCTTCCAGGGCTCCGCGAAATAGCGGTCGGCCTCGTAGACGAGACCGTAGAACAGCACATACCCCAGCCGGCCACCCGCGATGACGCCGACCGTCGCCCAGACGAACAGGTCGCCGATATGGTCGGCGGTGGCCTGCGGTGCACCGTTGAACGGCGCGCCAGCCCACAGGCGCGTCATGCGGAGCAGCCTCAGGACATACCACCACGCTCCCAGCAGGCCCACGATGTAGGCCAACGCATACCATCGGATGGCGAAGGGCCCGATCTGGATCAGAACTGGATCGATGTCCGGAAAGGGAAGCATGGATGACTGCCTTGAAACGAGAGATACAAAAAAAAGGGGGACACATTGAATGCGGCCGTCACCCCGCACGCAGCGCAGCATACATCATCCCCTGGGGCGACTCACGCCCGCAGAACGCGCACGACGCCGGCCCGGCAAGACCACCCGCCACGCCTCGATTTGTGAAAAAATGATTCACAGCAGTGGAAATCCCCCTGTCCGCAGGACATCCCCAAGCGCAACAGCCTGCGGTGACACAGTCCACATGAAGAATGCTTCATTCGCACGGAGGACTCTTGCAGGCGATTCCAGCCTTGGTGCACGCTCCCATGCATGGGAGGTGCTTCGCGCCGGACCACTACATCCGGTACCGGAGTACCTGCCTGCGTAACCTTTCTGCATTGCTCTCGACTGCAGCCGCCGCCGGCCCACCCCGGCGGCGGGCTGACTCTGGGAGCGGAAGAGGAAGATCGTGACATGAGCTCACTGCAGTTCGCCGCCCCCGCCTCCGCAGACAATCCGCTCGACCTGGTCGAGCAGCTGGCCTCCCAGAACGAATGGCTCTACGACCGCCAGGGCGAGGATGAAATGCACCTGTCCTTTCCGGGTCAGTCCGCGGATCACCACCTCTCCTTCAACTGGCGCGAGAACGTGGAAACACTCCAGGTCTGCGTGCAACTGGAGGTCAAGGTTCCGCGCAACAAGCGCACGGAAGTGGCAACCCTGATCAACATCATAAACGAGCAGCTCTGGCTGGGGCACTTCGAGATGTGGCCCGACAGCGGCCAGGTCACCTATCGCCACGGGCTATTGCTGAGAAATGCAATGGGCACCCCAGAACAGTGCGAGGGCATGATCGATGCAGCCCTCGAAGCCTGCGAGCGTTATCATTCAGCCTTCCAATTTGTCATCTGGGCTGGCAAATCTGCCGCCGAAGCAGCAGCATCGGCAGTCTTCCAGTGCCAGGGAACAGCCTGACCAGATCCACAGGAACGCAAGAGCGCAACGCTGACACCGGTCCCGTTGCGATCGTTGGCGTGGGCAACATGGGCGGCGCGATTGCACGCGCACTCCTGGAAACCCGCGGCCCCGCCAGCCTGGTGCTGATTGATCCCGCGCCGTCGAACAAAATTGCCGCGCAGATGGCCGAAGCAGGCGTCCCCATGCTGGCCAGCGGCGACGACCTGGGCAATACGGAGCCAGCAACCATCCTGCTTGCCGTCAAGCCACAGCTCATGGCGCAAGTCGCACCGGGCTACCGTCGCTTTGCACGCGAGGCTTTGTTCGTCTCGCTGGCAGCAGGCACGACATTGCAGAGCCTCGATGGCTGGCTTGACCGGCCAACCGCTCTGGTCCGCTGCATGCCGAACCTTCCGGCGTCCATCGGCAAGGGCATGACCGCGGGAGTGGCCCGGTCAGACACCCCGCCCGCTGCACTGGACGCAGCCGAAACGCTGATGCGTTCAGTGGGCGATTTCGTCTGGCTGGAAGCCGAAGACCAGATTGACGCCGTAACGGCCGTCTCCGGCTCTGGCCCCGCCTATGTCTTCCACCTCGTCGAGTGCCTTACCGCAGCCGCGCGCGCTCAGGGCCTCTCACCACACATCGCAGAGCTTCTCGCCAGACGCACGGTCGAAGGAGCAGGCGCCCTGTTGGCCTCAAGCGAGCAGTCCGCCACCGATCTGCGCCGGGCGGTGACAAGCAAGGGTGGAACGACGGAAGCCGCCCTGGATGTTCTCATGCAGGGGAAGAGGAACGAGACCTTGCTGGTCGAAGCAGTCGCGGCCGCCACGCAGCGCGCGCGAGAACTGGCAGGCAAGGCATGACAGCACGAAGCACCCCGCAGCAGAAGCTGATCTCTGCAGCGACGTCGGACATCATTGCAAATGGATGGGCCGGCTTCAGCCTCACCCGGGCCGCGCGCAAGGCCTCGATCCCCCTCGCGACACTGTACGAGATCTGCCCGGGCAAAGCCGCCCTGCTCTCGCTCATGGGCAAGGAGATCGATCTAGCCTTCCTGCGGCACGATCACGAAATCGACCCGCAGATGGCTGCGCGCGACCGCGCCTTCGACGCGATCCTCTGCTGGTTCGAGCACCTAGAGCCTTACCGCCCCGTCCTCCAGGCAATCCGGGAGACAGGCGCAAGCGATCCGGGCCTGATCGTTGACCTGCTGCCACTGGTGGCCCGCAGCGCCCACTGGATTGCAGAGGTCGCACGCCTTCCCGACACGGGCTGGCGGGGATTTGCGATCACGAGGGGCATGGGGGTTCTGATGGCAGACACCCTGCCTGTCTGGCTCGAAGACCAGCGCGACCTCGCGAAGACCATGGCGCATCTCGACCGGCGATTACGCATGATCGAGGAGTGGTCGGAAACCCTCGATGGCCTGCACCGCCAGGCCACGGCTACCGACGATGAGGGCGAGGACGAGGAGAACAAATCCGACGTCGGCTAATGACGACTGCGCGTTTCAGACAGGGATACGGATCACCGCTGCCAGCCCCCCGGCCGGACTGTCACCAAGAAGGATATCACCGCCATGTCCACGCGCGATGTCGCGCGCGATGGCAAGCCCTAACCCCGCACCACCGGTAACCAGCGAACGTCCGCTGTCCAGCCTGTGAAACGGGCGGAAAGCCTCCTCTCGCCTCTCAGATGGAATGCCGGGGCCATCATCCTCGACTGCAATTTCGATGGCGTCGGCGACACGACGCAGAACAATACGCACGCGCGTTCCGTGGCGCACGGCATTCTCGACGAGGTTCACCACGCAGCGCTTGAACGCATTCGGCCGCACCGGAATGACAAGCGACGCAGGCACATCTGCCTCCACGTGCTTGCCGGCCTGTTTCCCGTCCGCCTTGCGCTGCGCATTGCTGACCACCTCCCGCAGCAATTGGCAGACATCGGTGTCGGTGGCACCTTCACCTGCCTGCCCTCGCGCAAAGGCAAGATATTCTTCAAGCATGTGCTCCATCTCCTCCAGGTCGCCCTTGAGCGCCTGGATCGACGGACTTTCCTTCATCATCGCCAGTTCAAGCTTCATGCGCGTCAACGGCGTTCTCAGGTCATGGCTGACGCCGGCAAGCATGTCGGTTCGCTGCTGGACGAACCGCGAGATTCGCTCACGCATGTCGATGAACGCGAGGGACGCGCGCCGCACCTCATTGGCACCTGAAGGCCTGAAATCCGGCACATCCCGGCCCTTGCCGAATGCCTCTGCCGCATCGGCAAGACGTTCAATCGGACGGATCTGGTTGCGCAGGAACAGGATCGCAATTCCAAGGAAAATGACAGAGGTGCCGATCATCCACAGCACCCAGACATGCGTGTTCGTCGACATCACGCGCTTGCGCTCGGCAAGGATGGTCATCACGCCATCATCAAGCTGGATCCGGATGTCGACATGGTCGGGATTGCTGAACGAGTCGATCCAGACAGGCCTGTTGATGCGCGCCGACAATTCCCGGACAAAAACGCGTTGCAACACCTCATAGGCCGGCGATTCCGTAGAAGGAATCCTCTCACCTCGCCGCACAACCGGGACCAGACCGAAAGAGGTTTCCCGCAGCCTCACGGCCTCGCCTTCAAAGCGCTCAGGGCCATTGGTCTCGTAACTCTGCACGAAGAGCACGATCTGCGCCGCCGCTGCGCGCGAGATGCGCGTGGTGACCGTATCCCATTGCCGGTCGAACAGGAGATAGGTCACGACAGCCTGGACAAGGATGACAGGCATCACGATGATCAGCAGCGAGCGGCCGAACAGACCCCGCGGAAGTGAACGTCTGAACCAACCCGCCGACACAGCTATGCCTGCCTGTCAGGAACAAGCACATAGCCAATGCCCCGCACCGTCTGCAGATAGAGTGGCAGCCTCGGATCGACTTCGATCTTGCGCCTGAGGCGCGTGATCTGGACATCGACCGTTCGCTCCAGCACCGCGCCCATCTGCTGCGAGAGATCAGCTCGCGTGAAGGGTTGGCCGGCACTGGCAGACAACAGGCGCATCAGCTGCAGCTCGGCTGAAGTGAGCTTCACGGGCTTGCCCTCGCGCGTCAGCTCGCCCCGCTCTGCATCAAAGCGGCACACGCCCAGCTGGACAATCTGCTTCTGCACGCCCGACGGGCGCGCCGATCTCCTGAGAATGGTTGCAATCCGCAACAAAAGCTCGCGCGGCTCGAAAGGTTTGGGCAGATAATCGTCGGCCCCGCGTTCCAGCCCCTCGATCCTGTCGACGGACTCACCGCGCGCTGTCAGCAGCAGGATGGGGACATTCGAGCGCGCACGGATGGACTTCGTGAGCGAAAAACCATCCTCACCCGGCATCATCACATCGAGGATGATGAAATCGAAATCCCAGCTCTCCAGCAACTGCCTGGCCTCTTGAGCATCCTTCGCAGCAGTCACGCGGTATCCGTTTTCGGCGAGGAAGCGCTGCAGCAGCGTCCGGATGCGCGTATCGTCGTCCACCACCAGCAGGTGATGATCCTCGCCCTCGCTCCGCTCTGTGTCGACCATCGCGCTCACCGCCGGGCCAAAAGGCGCATCACACCCTCCCGTTCCTGTTCATTGAGGAGCCCGCCCAGCACCTGGCGAAAGCCGGCGACCGCATCGGGACCCGCCAGACGGAACGCCCGTGCAAAGAGGGCGCGCTGCAAGGTCGCCAGCTCATCGGCGACCACACGCCCACCATCCGTCAGATGGAGGAGCCGCTGGCGCCGATCCTTCTGGCCACGCCCCAGAGCGACAAGCCCGCGCGCTTGCAGGTCCTTGAGCACACGCCCGAGGGATTGTTTCGTTATCCCGAGGATCCCCAGCACATCAGAAACGGAGAGACCCGGGTGGCGCGCAATAAAATGTATGGCCCGCGCATGCGCCCGCCCCAGACCGAGCCGAAGCAGTGCCGCATCAAGCGCACGTCCAACATCCCGGCTTGCGAAGAAGAAGAGCTCCACACCATCGGTGAGTTCCTCTTCGCGCAGGTAGAGAAGCGGGGCTGATGCCTTCATTGATTGCCTGCTGGCAGCATGCAGGGTCCTTGTGGCAGATTTGCGTAGAATAAGGTGTGAGGCCGGCCTGCTGCAAGCCGACGCTCGCACGGCAACTGGAAAAGAGCGCCTTAACCAAGGGCCGCCAAAGAGGAGTGGAGTGCATGTCTTTGATCCCGTTTGACGACCGCGATGGCCACATCTGGCTGGACGGCAAGCTCGTTCCCTGGCGGGATGCAAAGATCCATGTCCTGACACACGGCCTGCACTACGGCTCCTGCATCTTCGAAGGCCAGCGGATCTACAGCCGCAAGATCTTCAAGCTCGAACAGCACACCGCGCGCCTGTTCGAATCGGCCCGACTGATGGGCTTCGAGATTCCCTTCACTGAGGCCCAGATCAATGACGCCTGCCGCCAGGTTGTCGAGGCACAGGGCGCGGAAGATGCGTATATGCGCCCGGTGGCCTGGCGCGGCAGCGAACAGATGGCCGTCAGCGCACAGAAATCGAAGATCCATGTCGCCATCGCAGCCTGGCCGTGGCCCTCGATGTTCGACCCTGAAATCAAGCGGAAGGGTATTGCTCTCGACATCTCGCGATGGCGCCGCCCTGCACCCGACACGACACCGTGGAAAGCCAAGGCCGCAGGCCTCTACATGATCTGTACCCTCTCCAAGCATGAAGCCGAGCAGAAGGGCTTCGCCGATGCTCTGATGTATGACTGGCGTGGCCTAGTGGCCGAGGCAACCGGCGCAAACATCTTCTTCGTTCGGGACAACCGGCTCTACACGCCCCACGCCGACTGTTTCCTGAATGGCATCACGCGACAGACCGTGATGGACCTCGCGCGCGCACGCCAGATCGAGGTGGTGGAGCACTACATCGAAAGCAAGGATGTGGAAGGCTTCTCGGAGTGCTTCCTCACCGGATCGGCAGCAGAAGTCACACCCGTGGGCAGCATCGGACGTTGGAAGTTTGAGGTCGGCAACATCACGCGCACGCTGATGGACGACTACGGGAACTTCGTCCGCGGGAACTACACCATCTCGAGCAAAGGCAGTTAAGCGGGCGACGGCGCAGCAGAAAGTACGGCTCGGCACCTGTTACGTCGTATGGCGCGCCCTGCTGTTCCGGCGCTCGCGCTCGCGCGCGTCCT